>JAHELM010000027.1 GCA_024644185.1 Rhodospirillales bacterium
ACCAGTTCGACCACGGCACCGACCGAAGAGCCGGATTTGCGGATCGCATCCAGATACCCTTCCCAGCCCTGCGCCGCCTTACGGTCGGGACACCAGAACGGGTTGTCCTCGACCGCGTCCCAATCCCAGGCGCCGCGGTCGATATGCATCTCGCCGATCTGCACCAGCGCACCGCGGATGCGAATATCCGGACCCAGTATCTTGCGGGCGATGGCGCCGGCCGCGACCCGCATCGCGGTTTCCCGCGCCGAAGACCGGCCACCGCCGCGGTAGTCCCGGATGCCGTATTTCTTCCAGTAGACATAATCGGCATGGCCGGGCCGGAACTTGTCCGCGATGTCGCCGTAATCCTTCGAGCGCTGGTCGACATTCTCGATCGTCAGGCCGATCGGCGTGCCGGTCGTCTGCCCCTCGAACACACCCGACAGGATGCGCACTGTGTCGGGTTCGCGACGCTGCGTGGTGAAGCGCGACTGTCCGGGCCGCCGGCGATCCAGCCAGAACTGGATATCGGCCTCGGTCAGGGGCAGACGCGGCGGCGTGCCATCGACGACGCAGCCGATCGCCGGCCCGTGGCTCTCGCCGAAGGTCGTGAACCGGAACAGATGCCCAAACCCGTTACCGCTCATGCCCCGCGCTTCAGGACTTGGCGTTGAGGCTCGCCAGAAGCTGCGAGACCTCCTCGGCCGCGTCGACCGCCACCATGCCGACCGTGTGATAGCCTGCATCGACGTGATGCACCTCGCCGGACACGCCGCTGCCGAGATCGCTCAGCAGATACAGACCGGCGCCGCCGACTTCCTCGATGGTGACGTTGCGCTTGAGCGGCGAGTTCAACTCGTTCCACTTCAGGATATAGCGAAAATCGCCGATGCCCGACGCCGCCAGCGTCTTGATCGGCCCCGCCGAGATGGCGTTGACCCGAATGCCCTGCCCACCGAGATCGACGGCGAGATAGCGCACGCTGGCCTCCAGCGCGGCCTTGGCCACGCCCATCACGTTGTAATGCGGCATCACGCGCTCGGCACCGTAATAGGTCAGGGTCAGCAGACTGCCCCCGCTCGGCATCATCTCCATCGCGCGCCGGGCGACCGCGGTGAAGGAAAAGCACGAGATATCCAGCGTCCGGATGAAGTTGGCGCGCGTCGTGTGAACGTACTTGCCCTTCAACTCGTCCTTGTCCGAGAAGGCAACCGCATGCACGACGAAATCGACGCGACCCCACTGCTTCTTCAGGGTATCGAAAACCGAATCGATGCTGCCCTCGTCGGTCACGTCGCAGGGCAGGCAGATCTTCGATCCGACCGACTCGGCCAGCGGTCGAACCCGCTTTTCCAACGCTTCGCCCTGAAAGGTGAAGGCCAGTTCCGCGCCCTGATCGGCAACGGCGCGGGCAATTCCCCAGGCGATCGAACGGTCGTTGGCGACGCCCATGATCAGGCCGCGTTTACCGGCCATAAGGGGTTGCGGATTGGTCATCTTGTCCTCGTTTGAAGCGGGTCCTGCAATTGCGCGCCATCCTACACAGAAAGTTCGCGCGGTCAAAGCCACGCATGGCGCGTTCCGTCGCAATCCAAACCGGTCTATGATCGCCGCATGAACGATGCATCGACAGGGGCGAAATCGCCCGCTCCGCGGGAACCGCGCCGATTTGCGCGCGGGGCCGAGGGTATCCGTTTCCTGATCTATACCCTGCGGCGCTTTTTCGCCGACCAATGCCCGGCCCGGGCCGCGGCGCTGACCTACACCGCGTTGCTGGCGCTGGTTCCGCTACTGGCGATCAGCTTCGCCATCTTCGCCGCTTTCCCGGCTTTCGAAGGGATGCGCGAGGAGGCGCAGAGCTTCATCTTCGAAAACTTCGTGCCCAATGTCGGCAGTGTCGTCAAATCTCATCTCGACGATTTCGCCCGGCAGACCGGGCGGTTGACCGCGATCGGCGTGGTCTTCCTGGCGGTGACCTCGGTCATGCTGCTGGCCAGTGTCGGCGCCACTTTCGATGCCATCTGGCGGGTTCGCGAAAGCCGCCGCCTGATGTCCCGGCTGCTGGCCTATTGGGCGGTGCTGACGCTCAGTCCCCTGCTGCTGGGCGCCAGCCTGTCGATCTCCGGCGTCCTGTTCGCCATGGCGCGCGAGTCCGGGGTTGAAAGTTTTACCGGCCCGCTGACCCGGATGGCCGGGCTGGTTCCGCCACTGTTGCAGGTCGCCCTGCTGACGCTGCTGTATCTGGTGGTGCCGTTCTTCCCCGTGCGCTGGCGCGATGCGCTGATCGGCGGCACCGTCGCCGGGCTGTTGCTGGAGGCGCTGAAGGCGGGGTTCGGGCTGTATGTGACGCATTTCCCGACCTATCAGACGATATATGGCGCGCTGGCCACGTTCCCGATCTTCCTGATGTGGATGTACGTGGTGTGGATGGTCGTGCTGTATGGCGCCGAGTTGAGCGCCGCCCTGCCGGAGTGGCGGGAGGGGGCGGCGGGCCACAAGAACGGTGAGATCGCGCAGGGGCGCCTGCTGGCCGCGGCCACGGCAATCCTGGCCCTGTTGCTGGCGGCCAGCCGCCGTGGCGGCGGTGTGCGGCGGCGCCGGCTGTTGCGCACGATCGGCATGGAGCCCGCGCGGATGGCCGATGCGGCGGAACGCTTGCGAAAAAACCGTTATATCGACGAGACCAGCGGCGCAGAATGGATCCTGATCCGCGACCTGGAGGCAACGACGCTGGGCCAGTTGGTGCGCGATTTGGGGCTTTCGCTGGAGCCTGCGCGCCTGCCCGCCGTCGATCAGCCCTGGGTGCCGCGGGTCGCCGAAGTGGTCGCGCGCGCGGATGCGGCGCGCGACGATTTGATGGGCATGCCGCTCCGAGGACTTCTCGCGCTGTCCGCCGACGATGCGACAAGACTGGCCGGCACGAGTCCGGATACGGACGACCAGGACGGCGCGGACGGCGCGGACGGCGACGGGGATGCGGGACGCATCCCGGGCGACCGCAAGACGCGTGTTCTGGCGCTGCTCGGCCTCGCCTGGCTGGTTACCCGATAACGGTCAGTCCAGCTTCAATTTCTTGCGCACGTCATAACCGGCCGGCGACTGCCAGTTGCGCAGGAATTCAGCCAGCTTGTCATCGGATTTTTCCGGCAAGACGACCCGCAGCTTCACGTATTGGTCGCCACGGCGCCCGCCCTTGGTCGCCAGAATGCCGCGTTCCTTGAGCCGCAATACCGTCCCGGTGTTCGAGCCCGGCGGCACCGTCGCCGCCACCGGCCCGTCGATCGTCGGCACCGTCACCTTGGCGCCCAGCACCGCCTCGGGCAGCGTCACCGGCAATTCCAGATGGATGTCCAGCCCCTCGCGACGCATATAGGGGTGCGGATCGACCTGCACCTCGACGAAGGCGTCGCCGGCCACGCCGCCGGCCGGACCCGGCATGCCCTGCCCCTTGAGGCGCAGACGCTGGCCGTCCTCGCATCCTGGCGGCAGGTTCACGTCCAGCGTCTTGCCGCTGTGCAGCGAGACCCGGTGCCCGCCGCCGCGCATTGCCTCGAGGAACGAGACGCGATGCGTGTAGGTAAGGTCCTGGCCCTTGGGCGCGGTGCGCGGGCCGCGCGCGCCACCACCCTTCTTCGCCCGTCCAAACAGGTCGGAGAAGATGTCGTCGATGTCGATGCCGCCGGCCCCGAAATCGAAGCCGCCGGCCGGAT
Organism: Rhodospirillales bacterium; assembly: GCA_024644185.1. Lineage (GTDB taxonomy): Bacteria > Pseudomonadota > Alphaproteobacteria > UBA8366 > JADFVY01 > JAHELM01. Next base: position 3,693 of record JAHELM010000027.1, read on the forward strand.
CCTGCCGCCAGTTATGGCGGAACGGCCCGTGTTGCCTTGGCGTTCCGTCGGCACCGATCTCGCCGGCATCGAACTGGCGCCGCCGCTCGACATCGGACAACAGGTCATAGGCCGCGGAAACTTCCTTGAACCGGGCCTCGACCGCCGCGTTGCCCGGATTCACGTCGGGATGCAGTTTCTTGGCGAGTGCCCGGTAGGCCTTCTTGAGTTCGTCCGGAGTGGCGCCGCGCGCCACGCCCAGAATTTCATACGGATCCTTCATGCTTCCTTATGCCCGCCTTGCCCGCAAATTTCGGCGCAACCGCCATTCATTGCACGATCTTCCAGGTTCCGTCCGGCTGCCGGCAAGCGACGCCATAGGCGTTCTGCGTCTGCCCGCCGATGACCACCGCCTGCTGGAACTCCCGGCAGTATTCGCCCATGCTCGACGTCCCCTCGCGCACCGGGGTGACCGTCCCGTAATGGCCGTTATCGGGATTTTGCCAGGCAATCGACCGGTTGATCGGCGCGGCCTGTGCCTGCTCATAGGCCTGCTGCGCGGCTAGCTGGTCCGCGCGATCCATGCTGCGGCCCACCTCGCCGCCGAGCAGCGCGCCCAGCAGCGTGCCGATGGCAACGCCGACGATTCGCCCCTCACCCTTGCCGGTCTGCGCGCCGATCACCGCGCCCGTCCCGGCGCCGATCAGTGTGCCGGCGCCTTCCTTTTCGCCCATGCCGGTACAGGCGGAAAGCAGCGCGGCGGCGGCGATGATTGAAAGACTCTTCCTGAATGACATGGCACATCCTTTCGTCTTGCGGTTTTAACCCGAACGATTGTTACCCTCACCCACCCAATCGTCGCGGGGTCCCGCTATCCGCTTGCCCCGATCCCGGTGCTGTGGTTAATCCCGAAGGCACCCTTGGGGAAAAGCGGTGCACGTTTGCGTACCCGACGAAGCCATGTGATATATGTGCCACCGATGACCGGAAAGCAAGAAACCGATCCACTTCCGCGCTTCCACGCCTGGCTTGCCGAAGCCAGGGCGAACGAGCCCAACGACCCGGAAGCGATGACGCTGGCCACCGCCGATTCGCGGGGGCGGCCGTCGGCGCGCATGGTCCTGTTGAAGGACGCCGACGCGCGCGGCTTCGTGTTCTACACCAATCTGGAAAGCCGCAAGGGCCAGGAGTTGGGGGAAAACCCGCATGCCGCCCTGCTGATGCACTGGAAGTCGCTGCGCCGTCAGGTGCGGATCGAAGGGCCGGTATCGCCCGTCGATCCGGCGGAGGCTGACGAATACTTCGCCTCGCGGCCACGCGGAAGCCGGATCGGTGCCTGGGCCAGCAGCCAGTCGCGGCCGATGGAAGCCATGTTCGTCTTGGAACGCCGCGTCGCCGAATTCACCGCCAGGTTCGGCCTCGGCGAGATTCCGCGTCCGCCGCACTGGTCGGGCTTCCGCCTCGCGCCGGAACGGATCGAATTCTGGAAGGATGGAAAATTCCGCCTGCACGAGCGGATCATCCATATCCGCGAAGGCAACTCATGGCGCCTGGAGCGGCTGTTTCCGTGAACGACATGCCGAGAACTGCCCCGGGACCGATAAGCGTTTCGCCGGAAATCGGCCGGCTGATGCGCTGGGCAACCTATGCATCGGTCGGGGTGGCGGTAGTTCTCATCGCGCTGAAGACCGGCGCCTGGCTGATGACCGAATCGATTGCCATGCTGTCGACGCTGATCGATTCGCTGCTCGACGTGCTGGCTTCGCTCGTCAATCTGGTGGCGGTGCGCCATGCGCTGACCCCCGCCGATCGCGAACACCGCTTCGGCCACGGCAAGGCCGAAGCGCTGGCGGCCGTTGCGCAATCCGCCTTTATCGCCGGTTCGGCGGTGCTTCTGCTGTTCCAGGCCGGCGAGCGGTTGCTGCGGCCGCGGGTACTGGCGTCGGCGGAGGCGGGCATCGTCGTCATGACGATCTCGATCGTCCTGACCATCGCTCTCGTGCTGTTCCAGATCTGGGTGATCCGGCGCACGCGTTCGGTCGCCATTTCGGCGGATTCCCTGCACTACAAGGGCGACATCCTGGCCAATCTGGCGGTGGTCGCGGCGCTGGTCCTGAGCGTCCGGTTCGGCTGGGTCTATGCCGATCCCATATTCGGCGCGCTGATCGCGGTCTATATCCTGTACAGCGCCTGGCTTATCGTGCGCGAGGCTCTGGACGTCCTGATGGATCGTGAAATGCCCGACGAGGACCGCCACCGCATCCGTGCCATCGCACTGGCCCATCCGGAAGTCACCAGCGTGCACGATCTGCGCACCCGCCGGTCGGGGCCGATGAGCTTCATCCAGTTTCATCTGGTCATGGCCGCCGATATGAGCCTGCTGCAGGCGCATTACGTGTCCGACGCGGTCGAGATCGAGGTGCGGCAGGCCTTTCCCGACGCCGAGGTTCTGATCCACCAGGACCCCACCGGAATCGTCGAGAAGCACGCCACCTTCCGCTGACCGCCATCCGCTCCCGGAGGTCGATGCAATGAAGCCGGGCGAAATCACCGAGGATCAGGGCGAGACCGTCGCCCTGCTGGAAAATCCGGCGACGCATGGCGGGCACCGGCCCACCCGCATCGACACCCATGCCGCCATGGTGTTTCTGGCTGGCAACCGCGCCTGGAAACTGAAACGCGCGGTCTGGTTCCCTTTCCTGGATTTTTCCGACAGCGACAGGCGCCGGGCCGCCTGCGAGGCCGAACTTCGCCTGAACCGGCGCACCGCGCCCGAACTCTACCTTGGCTGCCGGCCGATCGTCCGGCGGGCCGACGGGAAACTGGCGATTGACGGCGATGGCGCGCCGGTCGACTGGGTGGTGGAAATGCGTCGCTTCGATCAGGACTTGCTGTTCGACCGCATGGCCGAGCGCGGCGCACTGACGCCCGCGCAGATGACGGCGCTGGCCGATGCCATCGCCGAATTCCACGCCGCCGCGGAAATCCGCCGCGATCGCGGCGGGACCGAGGCCATGCGCTGGATCGTGCAGGACAATCTGGAGGAAATGGCCGCGCTGCCGGGGATATTTCCGGCCGCCCGGATTGCCGTGCTGCGCAAACGGTCGGAAGAAAACCTCCGCCGCAACACGGCACTTCTGGACGGCCGGCGCCAGGCCGGGCAGGTGCGCCACTGTCACGGCGATCTGCATCTGCGCAACATCTGCCTGCTTGAGGGCAGGCCGACCCTCTTCGACTGCCTGGAATTCGACGAGCGGCTGGCCTGTACCGATACGCTTTACGACCTCGCCTTCCTGCTGATGGATCTGGACCACCGCGGCCGGGTCGACTTCGCCAATCTTGTGCTCAACCGCTATCTGCAGCGCACCGGCGATCTCGGCGGGTTGGCGGCGCTGCCGCTGTTTCTGTCCTGCCGCGCCGCCATCCGCGCCAAGATCGAGGCCAGCGGCGCGCCGCACCAGAAGGATGCCGCCCGGGCCGAGTCCATGCGCGCGGCGGCACACGACTATCTGGAGCGCGCCATTGGCGCCATGGCGCCATGGCGCCCGCTTATCCTTGGCATCGGCGGTGAATCGGGCAGCGGGAAGTCAACCGTGGCCGGTCTTGTCGCGCCGTATCTGGGCGGGTCGCCGGGCGCCGTGGTCATCCGCAGCGACGTGACGCGCAAGCGGCTGTTCGGCCTGCGCATGGAAGACCGGTTGCCGGAACAAGCCTACGGAAACGAGGCCACGGCGCGAACCTTCAGCCAGATGATCGACGACGCATGGACCGTGGTGGCCGCCGGCCTGCCGGCGATTGCCGACGCGGTCTATGCCCGACCGGATGAACGCGATGCGCTGGAGGCAGCGGCACGGCGCGCGGGCGTGCCCTTCATCGGCATATGGCTTGATGTGCCGCTGACAACGCGTATCGCCCGGGTGGACAGGCGCCGCGCCGACGCATCGGACGCAACCGCCGACTTCCTGCGCGCCACCCCCCTGCGCGAGACCGGGCCGATGAAGTGGCTGCGGGTCGATGCGGCGGGCGATGCGGAGACGGTTGCCGCGTCGATCCTCGCGCTGCTGCGGGAACGCGGGCTTTCCCGTTGATTCAGGTCATATCGCCGCCCGAGAGTTGCGCTATAGTCCTGCCATAAGAACGATCCGGCTGACGTTGGAGGATTTCATGGCTATCAAGGTCATTCTCGCACCGCTCTACGGCGTTCCAGCGGACGAAGCCGCGCTTGCCGCGGCGCTGACCGCCGCCCGCCGCTTCTCGGCGCATATCGACGTCATCCATGTGCGACCGGACCCGCGCACCATGATCCCCTATATCGGCGAGGGCATGTCCGGCGTCCTGATCGAGGAAATGATCGCCAGCGCCGAACAGCAGGCCGAGGAGCGGGCGGTCAAGGTTCGCAAGGCCTATGACCGCTGGCGCAAGACGGCCAATCTGCCGGAGGACGGCGGTGCGGCGGGCAATCCGAGCTGCGCCTGGGTGGAAGCCGTCGACCGGCCCGATACCGCGATAGCGCGACGCGGCCGTCTGGCCGATCTGATCGTGGTCTGCCGCCCCGATGGTGCGAACGCCGTGACGACCGTCACCGAGGGGCTCGAGGCTGCCCTGCTGGAAAGCGGACGGCCGCTGCTGGTAGCCCCGGCAACGCCGCGCAAGGCGATCGGCACCCATATTGCCATCGCCTGGAACGGCGGGGCGGAAGCATCGCGCGCCGTAGCCGCGTCGCTGCCCTTCCTGCCGGCGGCCGAGACCGTGTCGATCATTACCATTGGCGAGGCCCGCGCGCCGGAAGTCGACGGGGATGCGCTGGCCGCCTATCTGGTGCGTCACGGGATCCAGGCGCAAGTGCGGCGGATCGAGTCCGCATCCGGGCTGTCGGTCGGGCGCCAGCTTCTTGCCGCCGCCGAGGCGGACAACGCCGATTTGATGGTGATGGGTGCATACACGCATAGCCGACTGCGCGAACTGGTATTTGGCGGGGTGACGCGCGAGGTACTTTGCGCCGCCAATCTGCCGGTGGTGATGGCGCACTGACACCTGGTCGGGTTAGACTGGCGACATGACGACTGATCGCAAGACAATCGTGCTGACCGGCGCCAGCCGGGGTATTGGCCACGCCACGGTTCAGCGCTTTTCCAGCGAAGGCTGGCGCATCATCACCTGCAGCCGTGACGAGCCCCCGGAAGCCTGCAAGCGCGATCCCAACTGGACCCACCATATCCCCACCGATCTGTCCGATGGCGCATCGATGGACCGCTTCGTCAAACAGGCCAATGAGGCGCTGGCTGGCGCGCCGCTCCATGCATTGGTGAACAATGCCGCCGTGTCGCCGAAAACGCCCTTCAAGGAACGGTTGGGCTGCCTGAACGGCCCAATTGAGGGCTGGCGCAAGGTTTTCGAACTGAACCTCTTCGCGCCATTATTGCTGAGCAGAGGGTTCGCGACGGCGCTGGGACGAGGGGCCAAGGCCGGTGGCGCGGCAATCGTCAACATCACCTCGATTGCCGGCCATGCGATTCATCCCTTTGCCGGGTCGGCTTATTCGACGTCGAAGGCGGCGCTATCGGCCCTGACCCGCGAGATGGCGGTGGAATTCGCGCAGCTGGGCGTGCGCGTCAACGCGGTCGCCCCGGGCGAGATCGAGACCGAGATGATTGGCGAGGAATACGAGCCGCTGATCAACCGCATCCCGATGCACCGCATGGGCTCGGCCGACGAAGTCGCGGGCTGCGTATACCAGCTCTGCGGTTCGGATTTCGGCTATGTGACGGGAACGGAAATTTTCGTCACCGGCGGCCAGCACGTGTATTGATCCCCGTTTCGGGGCTGCCGCGTCCAGTCAGATGCGGTTGTCGAGATCCCGGAACCAGGCGTGGCGCTGGCTGAGTTCGGCGATTTCGCGGTCCAGCCACGCGGCCAGGAACCCTGCCCCATAGGCGGCGCGCAGATCGCGCAGCCGGGTGAGTTCTGTCTCGCAGGCTTCCGCCAGAAATTCCGCCTGTTCGTGCCGGTCTTCGGCATCCAGAAGCGGCAGGAAGCGCATTTTCAGCGCGATCACCAGGCGGCTGAGATCGCTGGTCAGGCCACGCACATTCGATGTCATCAGGGTGCGGAACGCCGCCCGCCCCTCGGCGGTGGCGGCAAGACGCGCATCGTCGTCGACGGTGGATGCCGAATCGGCCACGCCTTCGGCGACGATCAATCCTTCATGCCGCAGCAATTCCAGCGAGGTGCCAAGCATGTCGAGCGATGGCCCAACGATACGGGCGACGAAGAACCGGATCTCGCGCGCCAATGCGCCGTAAGGCTTGCCGCCCTCGACGAGGCTGCCAAGCGCGGCAAGACGCACCGCTTCGGCCGGGATCAGAGTATTGTCGCGATACATGGCATCCTGTCCGTTCGGAACAAATTCCGACTGCTATCATATACCAGTATATGGGCAATGGGTTAACGGTTTTCCAGACCGCCCGGCGCAATTCAACTCGCCCGGATGCCGCGCATCCGTTCGTTGCGTCGCCGCAGCAACTCGATCGTGGTCAGAAGGACCGTCGAGAACAGCACCAGAAGCGTCGCGGCGGCGGTGATCGTCGGGCTGATCATCTCGCGAATACCGCTGAACATCTGCTTGGGCAAAGTCCGTGTCTCGGCGCTCGAAATGAACAGCGCAACCACCACCTCGTCAAACGAGGTGACGAAGGCAAACAGCCCGCCGGAGATGATGCCGGGAAGGATCAGCGGCATCTGCACGCGAAAGAATGTCGTCACAAGGTTTGCCCCGAGGCTCTGGGCCGCCCGCGTCAGCGTATGGTCGAACCCTGTCAGGGTGGCCGTGACCGTAATGACAACGAAGGGCGTAGCCAGCGCGGTATGCGCCAGAACCATGCCCGACAGCGTGTTCGCCAGGCCGATATCCGTATAAAAGAAATACATGCCAACGGCCGAGATGATCAGCGGCACGATCATCGGCGCGATCAGGAAGCTCATGACCAGCCCGCGCGCCGGAAAATTCGGCCGGCTCAATCCAAGAGCCGCCACCGTGCCCAGCGTCGTCGCCACGCAGGTTGTCGAGACAGCCACGATCACGCTGTTGTGCAACGCCGCCTGCCAGCGCTCGTTGAAGAAGAAATCCTCGTACCAGCGCAGGGAAAGGCCGGGCATCGGATAGGAAAAATAGGGTTCCGAATTGAACGACAGCGGCGTGATGATCAGGATCGGCACGATCAAATAGAACAACACCAGGGCCGCGATCAGCCGCAGCGCGTAATACCAGACCCGTTCGGCCGCGGAAGCATGCAACGGAAGTGCCATGATTCTTACCCCAGCTTCAGCTTTTCGATGCCAACCAGGCGGTTATAGACAAAATACAGGATCAGCGTGGCGACGAGCAGGATGGTCGCCAGCGCCGAAGCCTTGCCCCAGTTGTTTTCCCGATTGATCGCCACCTCAACGAGATTGCTGACCATCTGGTCAGCCGGGCCGCCGACCAGGGCCGGCGTGATGTAATAACCCAGGCACAGGATGAAGGTGAGCAGGCAACCCGCGGCGACGCCCGGCATGGTCTGCGGGAAATACACCCGCCAGAAGGCATAAAATGGCCCGGCACCGAGCGACCGCGCCGCGCGCACATAGGACGGCGAAATCGTCTTCATTACGCTGTAGATTGGCAGCAGCGTGAATGGCAACTGGATATGGGTCATCGCGACGATCGTGCCAGTTCGGCTGAAGATCAACCGCAACGGATGATCGACGATATGCAGCGCTTGCAGCGCGTCGTTGACCATGCCGTTATCCTGCAGCAGCACGAACCAGGCCGTCGTGCGCACCAGCAGCGATGTCCAGAAGGGGATCAGCACCAGGATCATCAGCACGTTGCCGGTCCGCGGCGGTAACATCGCCAGCAGATAGGCAAGCGGAAATCCCAGCAGCAGCGTGACCACTGTGACCGCCAGACTGATCCCCATGGTGCGGACCAGGACGTCACGATAGATCGACATTTCGGGCGGCGTATTGATCAGATTACCGTCAGGCGTCCACCGAAGATCGAGCGCGGCCGCGACGTAGAACGAGGTGACCGTGGCCGAGGCGTTCCGGATCGCCGCCCAGGTCGAAATCTCGCCCCAAACCGGATCCATGGCCAGGATGGCCTGCCTGTCCGGGTCGCTCTGCAGCTTTCCGATCTCCCGGCCGGTGGCGATGACCTTGCTGCGGATGCCGGAAATTTCATAATTCAGCCGCTTGCCGACGAAGGCCGTGGTCTTGTCCTTTTGCGTCTGCCGCAGGTCCGCCGCCAATGCCGCGAAGATCGCCTCATCGGGCAAGGCATCGCCCTTCCAATCCTTGATTGCGGCAGTCGTCAGCGGCATGACCTGACTGAATTTCGGATCGTAGACAGCGTTGCGCAACGTCACGAGAATTGGCGCGACGAAGGAAACCGTGATGAATACGAACAGCGGCAGTACCAGCAGCACCGCGCGCATCTGCCGCGCCCGCTCGACGCTCCGCAATTTCGTCTTCAGGGGCACGCCATCCGCGGCGCGTACAATGGCAGGGACGGCGCTGGCTGTCATATTTCTTTACCGGGTATGAAAGGTGGGGAGGGAATCGGCGACCCCCTCCCCCATGGTGTCGGATTATTGCGCCAGCCAGGCGTTGAAGCGCTCGCGCAACTCCTCGCCCTTGTCGGCCCAGAATTCATTGTCGGTGGTCAGCGCGGTCTTCATGTTCTGCGGCGCCGACGGCAAATCCGCCAGAACCTCAGCCGAGATCTTCGCCGACGCAT
>JAHELM010000390.1 GCA_024644185.1 Rhodospirillales bacterium
AGTCGACTCTGTCGTGCCCGTCGCGCCTGCTCCGGCACCGGTTTTGGCTGCTGCCATGCCCGAACCCACTGTCGAAAAGTCGATCCCGGTCGAGAGCGAAGAGCCCGCCGCGGCGCCTGCGCCCGCGGTGGAGCCGGTCAAGGAAGCTCCGAAGCGGGCCGGATGGTGGCGGCGTCCCTTCGAAAAATAATTTCGGACGCGACAGTATCGTGACCAGGACGGACGGCATCGCCTCGGTGATTGCCGTCCGCTCCTCGTTTTGGTTGACGGTTCCTTGACGAAGATCAAGAATGGCGGTGTGACAAGCTGGACGCTGGCTGGCGATCCGGTACCGAACCAGAAAAAATCCCGCGGTTCGGCTGAGTTGTCATGCGACTGTTCGCCTCGTAAATTGACGGGGGGACGATATGGGCCATGTCGAAAACCGTCTCTCACCCGAGTTTCGCGACGCCACGGCGCCGCCGCTGCGCCCTCATGGATGGCGTGCCAACGCATCCGTCCTGGCCTTTCGCCTGCTCGTTCCGATCATCGGTGCATTCGCCAGGCGCGGCCGGCTTGAGGTGACCTACCGGGGCATTGTCGAGACCCGTTTCGGTGACGGGACCGGCCCGAATCACCGCATGATCCTGCGCTCATTGCACACCTGCCTGAGGGTCCTGCGCAGCCCGGAACTCGGTTGCGGGGAGTCCTGGATGGATGGCGAATGGTCCCTGCCGGAGGGTGACCTCGCAACCCTGCTCGGCGTATTCCTGAAGAACGAGAAGGCCATGATGCAGAGCCCCGCCGGCCGTTTGATCCTGGGCGCGGTGCGACTGGCGACCCGGGCCCCCGTCAACGACCCGGTGCGCAGCCGCGGCAATGCAGCCCATCACTACGATCTCGGTAACGATCTGTACTCCGCGTTCCTCGACGCAGGCATGAACTATTCGTGCGCCTTTTTTGCCAACCCTGGCCAATCGCTCCGCGACGCCCAACTGAACAAGCTGCGCATAACGATCGACCGCCTCGGAGTGCCGGAAGGCGGCAACGTTCTGGATATCGGGTGCGGCTGGGGTGAATTGTCGCGACTGATTACCAGGGAAACGGCTGCACGCCGCGTCACCGGCATTACGCTGGCAGACAGACAGCTTGAGTTGGCACGCGCACTGGCAGGACCGGATATCGGGCGCCGCTTGGACTACCAATTGGCCGATTACCGCCGCTATGCGGTCGACCACACCGATACATGCGACAGGATCGTCAGTGTCGGCATGTTCGAGCATGTCGGCACCCGGCATCTCGTCGATTATTTTGCCTCGATCCACCGGATGCTTAGAAATGACGGGCGCGCCCTTGTGCACTCGATCATGCGGCCCGACCGATGCGAGACCAGCCCGTGGATCGAGAAGTATATTTTCCCCGGCGGTTACATTCCGACACTGGACGAAACGATGAATGCCGCCCGGAAAGCCGACCTGAAGCTCGCACACGAGCCGTTCATACACGACAGCTTTCACTATGCCGAAACGCTCCGTCTCTGGCGCAGAAACTTCCTCGCGGCGTGGCCGAACCTGAACCGACGGCGCTACGACGAGCGGTTTCGCCGAATGTGGGAATTCTACCTCGCCGGCGCGGAGGCCAGTTTTACCGAAGGCGGAAACTTCGTCACGCAGATACTGCTGAAGAAGGTCTAACGCAGCCGACCCAAAGGAATGATTTCCGGCGACGCCGGTTCATGGCCCCCACCCTTCCAGTCGCCGAGCCATTCGTCGACCGTCAGGCCGGCGCCGTCCAGCGCCTCCGCAAGACCTTGCCGCGTCACGAACCGTATCTTCGATGCGGCCTCAATGTGCTGCCCGCCTTCCACAATCTGATAATGGGTCTGATAGGTAACAATGCCGGTGGCCGTATCATGAACAGCGTCGTTCCACGCCCTCACGGCACCAAGTCCCGGGTATTCGATGTAACGCATCGAAAGTTCGGGGGTCCATTCGTGCCACTCCTCCACGACGGGATTTCGCGTATCGAAGATAAACCGGCCGCCCGGCGCCAGGTGTTCGGCAATGGTTGACAGAACCGCGGCCTGATCCCCATCCGTTACAAACACCTGGAATGCGTGTCCGGTCAGCAGCACGAGGTCGAAACGGCGACCGAGCCTGACCGCGCGCGCGTCCGCCTGAACCCAGGTAACCCTTTGTCCTCCCGGCCGTCGCCGCGCGATTTCCAGCATGGCGCCGGCGGGGTCGACGCCAACGACATAACGCCCGTTCGCCATGCGGGAAGCCAATTGCCCGGTCCCGCACCCAAGGTCGAGAACGGATTCTGCGTCATTCGCCAGCCGCAGGCAGTATTCCAAATCGTCTGACCAGGGGTTTTCGATATCGTAGAACCGTGCGAGATCCGGGTCCTGGTAAAGCCCGTCCTCGCTCGGCTCGCAGTCGGGCATCCTTCTATCTCCTTGATAACTCTGTCACTTTAATCCTATCGAACCGGTTCAGTTCGATGGTGTATTGCCCTAACGCCCGCCCCGCCATGACTTCAGCGCCGCCGCGCCGGCGGCAATCTCGGCTGTGTCTCCGGCGAAGGAAAACCGCAGGAAATGGCTGCCCCTGTCCGGGTCGAAATCGACCCCGGGCGTCACCGCCACACCGGTTTCACGCAAAATGCGGGCGCAGAAAGCCTCGCTGTCATTGGTCAGATTTCCGACATCGGCATAGATATAGAAAGCCCCATCGGCCGGAGCCAGCGCGTCAAATCCGGCCTTGGGCAACTCCTCCAGCAGCATCGCCCGGTTGGCGGCATAGCGCGCCACATTGGCTTCCAGTTCGTCGCGGCAATCGAAGGCGGCGACAGCGGCAATCTGTGACAGCGTCGGCGGTGAGATGAACAGGTTCTGGGCCAGCGATTCGACGGGCCGCAACAAATCCTCGGGCACCACCATCCAGCCCAGCCGCCAACCCGTCATCGAAAAATATTTCGAGAAGCTGTTGATGATCACCGCGTTGTCGATGAATTCCAGCGCCGTATCGGCCTTCCGGCCGTAGGTGATGCCGTGATAGATCTCGTCCGAAATCAGCCTTATGCCTCGGTCGCGGCAATAATCGGCCAGGGCCCGCAGTTCTTCCGTCGCCAGCATCGTGCCGGTCGGATTGGATGGGCTGGCGACGATCAGCCCGGCCAGCGGCCCGTCCCGCAACGCGCGATCCAACAATGCCGGGGTCGGCTGAAAGCGGTCCTCTGCCGTGGCCGGAAGGGAAACCGGCACCACGCCCAACGCCGACAGGATGTTGCGGTAACAGGGATAGCCGGGTGCTGCCAGCGCCACCCGGTCGC
>JAHELM010000391.1 GCA_024644185.1 Rhodospirillales bacterium
GCACTGACATCGGTCACCGATACGGCAAAGCCCCTGGCGATCAGATGACGCACCATGGCCCTGCCCATGCGTCCGGCGCCGACGAGTCCAACATTCCGCATTCTTCACCTCCCGCGAAGCGACCGGAGAACCGGCAACAAAAAAAGCGGCGCCGTCCCCATTGAGCCCGGCGCCGCATCTATGTGCGCCGGGGCCCCGCGGCCCCGGCACCCTCTCTAATTACTCTACTTCAGGATTTCCTGAATCCGCGCCACGACCTTGGGGTCGGTCTCATAGGCCTCGGCCACGAGCGCGGCGACCTTGGCACCGGAAACCGCGGTAATTTCCAAATCGGCCTTTTTCGCCTCGTCCAGGAATTCCGGATCCGCCATGGTCGCATCAAAGGCGGCGCGCAGTGCCGCCACACGGTCCGCCGGCACGTTCGGCGGCGCGACATAGGGACGGCCCAGTTCCTGACGCGCGAAGATCAGGTTGAGCAACTGCTTGTCTTCCTTCGTTTTCGCATAGTCCATGATCAGCGGGACATCCGGCAGTTCCGGATGCTTCGCGGTCGAAATCTGGATGATGACATTCATCTTCTTTTCGGTCACCCAGTCCATCCGCTCGGCCTTCACGCTGGACCAGGACCAGCCGCAGCGGCCCTGCACCTCGCCGCGCTCCATGGCCAGCACCACGTCGTTGCCGCCGGGATAGCCGTTGATGATCTTGATCTTGGTGCCAAGTACCGCGTTCATGATCTTCGGAAACTGCACGGTGTCGGCGGTATCGCCGGTGCCGCCGACGATCAGTTCCTTGGTCTGCAAATCCTCAAGCGTCTTGACCCCGGAGCCGACCATCGAGGCGCAGATGCTGACCTCGTTGTTGGCGCTGCCGATATAGTTGAACTTGTCGGCCTTGAATTCCGCCTTGTCATTGCCGAACAGCGGATCGAATGGCGCGGCGCGCGCGATCGTTCCGAACGCGGTTCCGTCCTGCGGCGCGGCCTGGAACAGCCAGTTGGCCAGCTTCAGGCTGCCGGCGCCCGGCATGTTCTGCGGTACGATCGTCGGATTGCCGGGGATATGCTTGCCCATGTGCCGCGCCAGCAGACGGGCATAGGTGTCGTACCCGCCGCCGACGCTGTATCCGATGTACAACTCGACCGTCTTGCCCTTGTAGAATTCCTCGACGCTCTCCGCGCGTGCTGTCGCCACGGTGGCGACCATGGCCAGTGCAAAGGCCAGATACCGGACCATCATTACTAACTCCTCCCAAATTCGTTCCCTCGATTGCCCGACACCTTCTGCGCGGCGGATCAGTCGGACCCGTTGCGGATGAGCGCCTTGGCTTGCAGAGAAAACTATATCGTTATTTATCCCCGTGTCACGAACGCTGTTCCTCTATTCGGAACATTTGCGATGAACGAACTCGATCACCCCATCGGCGTCCAGATCACCTGATCGATACGTTGTGCACCCGTAGCCAGCATGACCAGCCGGTCGAGGCCCAGCGCCACGCCGCTGGCCTGGGGCATCGAGGCAAGCGCCGCCAGAAAATCCTCGTCGATCGGATACCGCTCGCCGTAGACGCGCTGCTTCTCGTCCATCTCGGCCTGGAAGCGCCGCCGCTGTTCCACCGGATCGGTCAGTTCGCCGAAACCGTTGGCAAGCTCGACGCCGCAGGCATACAGCTCGAACCGCTCGGAAACCCGGCTGTCATGCGCACAGCGGCGGGCCAGTGCCGCCTCTACCGCGGGATATTCGCAAAGCAACGTCGCCCGGCCCTCGCCCAGACGATGCTCGATACGTTCCACCAGAACCCGGCTGAACACGTCGGACCAGGTATCGTCATCGGCGACCTTGATCCCCGCTGCCTTCGCCGCCCCCGCGAGGGCGTCGCGATCCGGCGTACCGTCCGGCGCCAGGGTCGCCAGCAGATCGATCCCGGCAAGGGTTTCGAAGGCCTCGGCCAGTGTCACCCGCTCGGGCGTCAGGAAGGGATCGGCCTCGCGACCCCGCCAGCGCAGTATGCGAACCCCCGCGACTTCGGCCGCCAGTTCCATGAAGCTGGCGCAGTCGTCCATCACGGCGTTCCATGTTTCCTCGACCCGGTACCATTCCAGCATGGTGAATTCGGGTGCATGCAACGCTCCGCGCTCGCGATTGCGGAAAACGTGGCTCAAATTGAAAATTCGCCGCTCGCCCGCCGCCAGCAGCTTCTTGCAGGCGAATTCCGGCGAGGTGTGGAGCCAGCGGCGCGCGGCGACCCCGTCGGGGCCGACCAGTTCCGTCCCGACGCCGTGCAGATGCGCCTCGTTGCCCGGGGATACTTGCATCGCCCCGCAATCGACCTCGACAAAATCCCTGGCGGCAAACCAGCCGCGGATCGCGGCGACGATTCGATTGCGGGCAAGCAGCAGCGGCCGCCTGTCCGCGTGGACATGAGGCTGCCACCATGGTGTGATCGATTCCGGCACGCGGGAAACTCCGTGGATTCTGGGATAATGCAATAGGACTGGCCCTTTCGCGGCGCTGCTGATATGAAATGCGCCGAATTTTCATCACACGCGCCGTCGGCCGGTCGCACCCGGGAATCGACGCGCAGAACAGAAGAGACAACCCGTGACAAAGGTTATCGCGAGCAGCCTGAGAAAAGGCAATGTCGTTCAGACTGACGACGGGAAGCTGTATGTCGTTCTGAGCGCGGAGAACTTCCACCCCGGCAAGGGCACGCCGACCACACAGGTGGAAATGCGGCGGATCGCCGATGGCGTGAAGGTCAGCGAGCGTTACAAGACCACCGAGCAGGTGGAACGCGCCTATGTGGACGAAAGACCCTATAATTATCTCTACCAGGACGGCGCGAACTTCGTGTTCATGGATCCGGAAACCTACGAGCAGGTTTCGGTGCCTTCGGACGTGATCGGCGATGGCGCGGTGTACCTGACCGAGAACATGGAAATCACCGTCAGCATGCACAACGGGGTGGCGATCTCCGCCGAACTTCCGGCCCGCGTGACCCTGGAGATCGTGGAGACCGAGCCGACCATGAAGGGCCGCACCGCCGCGGCCTCGTTCAAGCCGGCGGTGCTGTCGAACGGCGTGCGCACCCTGGTGCCACCGCATATCGGCGTCGGCACGCGCATCGTCATCATGACCGCCGATGCATCCTACGTCGAACGCGCCAAGGACTGATTTCACCGCGACGACCTGCCGCCCCGGCCCCGCAACGCGACTGTTGATCGCGTGACGTTTTGCGACTACGACTTGGACAACGGGCGGCGATAAGCCTTCCGGTCATAAACGTCTCAACGACGAGAACAGGGAT
>JAHELM010000392.1:0-2367 GCA_024644185.1 Rhodospirillales bacterium
GCCGGTCGCTGAGCGCGGCAAAGGCCCGCACGCCGTTGCTGGAGGTGAACATCAGCCCCTGTACGCCATCGAGATCGAGCCGCGCCCCGGCAACCGGAACGACGGTCAGCATGGGTTCGACCATGACGGCGACGCCGCGTCGCTCCAACTCGTGCCGCAGCGAAATCGAATCGTCTTCCGGTCTGGTAATCAGGGCGCGCATGAAACTCTCGAGGCCGTCACGCGGGGCGGCGCCGGCATCACGCGAAGAAATCCGCCGGCATCCGCGACCGGAGCGCGCGGCCCAGATCGGTACCGATCGCCTCGGCATCGCTGGCCGCGCCGTGGCGCGATCCCCGGTGCAGCGCACTGCCGTCCGGCTGTGCGATCAGCCCTTCGAGGCTGAGTCCCGAATTCCCGTCCAGCACCGCCAGCCCGCCGATCGGCGTGTGGCACGACCCGTCGAGCGCGGCCAGCATGGCGCGCTCGGCCCGGATGCAGATCGATGACGGCGCATGGTCGAGCGGCGCCACCAGATCGCGGGTGCGCGCATCGTCGCGGCGGGTTTCGATGCCGATGGCGCCTTGCGCCACCGCCGGCAGCAGAACATCCACGCCGATGATTCCCGAAGCCACATCCTGCTTGCCAAGCCGCCGCAGCCCGGCCAGCGCCAGCAG
Source organism: Rhodospirillales bacterium (assembly GCA_024644185.1). Lineage (GTDB taxonomy): Bacteria > Pseudomonadota > Alphaproteobacteria > UBA8366 > JADFVY01 > JAHELM01. Next base: position 657 of record JAHELM010000392.1, read on the forward strand.
GGTCGCGTCGACGACCCCTTCCTCGAGCTTGCGCAGGCGGGTCTGCACGTTGCCGCGCAGGGTTTCGACCCGCAGATCGGGCCGCCGGTGCAGAATCTGGGCCTGGCGGCGAAGCGACGAGGTGCCGATGACGGCGCCCGGCGGCAGGGCATCCAGCGAGTCGGCGCGCGGGCAGATCAGCGCATCGCGCGGATCCTCGCGTTCCAGCACCGCGGCGATGACGGTTCCGTCCGGCAGCCAGGTTTCGACATCCTTCATCGAATGCACCGCGAGGTCGATGCGATCGTCGAGCAGCGCTTCCTGGATTTCCTTGGTGAACAGGCCCTTGCCGCCGACTTCGGAGAGCCGGCGGTCGAGCACCTGATCGCCGGTGGTGGCGATGACGACGATCTCGACCTCGAGCCCGGGATGCGCCGCGCCCAGCAGATCGCGAACCTGATGGGCCTGGGCCATCGCCAGCGGCGAGCCGCGCGTGCCGAGCCTGAGATCGGGGATGGATTTGTTTTTGGTCATGTCGGTTCTGTTTAGCCGGTTGGCGGCGCGCGCGGAAGAGGGTTTTCCGCGCGCGTTGCAGCATCCGCCGGGACGCGCTATGTGCTAGGCATGATCGTGCTTGGCATCGAAACCTCATGCGACGAGACGGCGACCGCCATTGTGAGCGCCGACAGGCGAATCCTGTCCAACGTCATTTTGTCGCAGATCGAGGAGCATCGCCCTTATGAGGGCGTGGTGCCCGAGATCGCGGCGCGCAGCCATCTGGACCATATCGACGGGCTGGTCACCCGGGCGCTGGACGAGGCCGGTGTCGACTGGGGCGATCTGGATGGCATTGCCGCGACGGCGGGGCCGGGGCTGATCGGCGGCGTGCTGGTCGGGCTGACCATGGCCAAGGCGATCGCCATGGTGCACGGATTGCCCCTGGTGGGCGTCAATCATCTTGAAGGCCACGCGCTGACGGCGCGGCTGTCCGACGGAATCGACTTCCCCTATCTGCTGCTGCTGGTCTCCGGCGGGCATTGCCAGGTGCTGGCGGTGGAGGGCGTTGGCCGTTATCGACGCTATGGCGGCACCGTCGACGACGCCGCCGGCGAAGCCTTCGACAAGACGGCGACGCTGCTGCGGCTGGGCTATCCGGGCGGGCCGGCGCTGGAACGCGCCGCCGCCGACGGGGATGCGTCGCGCTTCGCCCTGCCACGGCCGATGCTGGGCCGGCCGGGCTGCGATTTTTCGTTCTCGGGCCTGAAGACGGCGGTGCGCCATGCGGTCGCGGCGTTGCCCGACGGCAAGGCCAGTCCGCGCGACGCCGTCGATCTGGCGGCATCGTTCCAGGAGGCGGTTGCGGCAGTTCTGGCCGACCGCGCCGGCAATGCGATGCGGCGGTTCCGCGAGGAGTTTCCGGGCGGCGGCCGTTTCGTGGTTGCCGGCGGGGTGGCGGCCAATCGCCGCATCCGCGCGGTTCTGGCCGATGCCGCGTCGGCGCATGGCATGACATTCGGGGCGCCGCCGCCGGCGCTGTGCACCGACAATGCGGCGATGATCGCCTGGGCCGGGATCGAGCGGCTGCGCCTGGGTCTGAGCGACGGGATCGACCTTGCGGCCCGGCCGCGCTGGCCGCTGGACGAGCTGCGCGGGACATCGGAGGACAGACCATGAGCCGTATCGCTGTCATCGGGGCCGGCGCCTTCGGCACCGCCCTGGCCTGCGTGGCGCA
>JAHELM010000392.1:2377-3299 GCA_024644185.1 Rhodospirillales bacterium
CGCAGGCGATCGTCTGGGCCCGCGACACGGCGATCGCCGCCTCGATCGCCGCCAGCCGGGGCAATCCGGCTTATCTGCGCGACATTCCGCTGCCGACGGGTATCGAGGCCACCACCGACATGGCCGTGGCCCTTGCCGGCGCGGATGCCGTCCTGCTGGCGGTGCCGTCGCAGTTCCTGCGCGGCATCGCGGCGACCCTGCGCCCGCATCTGCCGGCCGGGGCGCCGGTGGTGCTCTGCGCCAAGGGGATCGAGCGCCAGACCGGCGCGCTGATGACCGAGGTGGTGGCGGCGGAATTGCCGGCGGCGCCGGTTGCCGTGCTGTCGGGGCCGACCTTCGCGCGCGAGGTGGCGCTGGGCCTGCCGACGGCGATCACGCTGGCCAGCACCGATACCCGGCTTGGCCAGAGGCTGGTCGAAATGCTCGGCTCCAGCGCCTTCCGGCCCTATCTGAGCGACGATCCGGTCGGCGCCGAGATCGGCGGCGCGGTCAAGAACGTGATCGCCATCGCCTGCGGCATCATGGTGGGCCGCGGCCTGGGGGACAATGCGCGGGCGGCGACCATGACCCGTGGCCTGGCCGAGATCGTGCGGCTGGGCCGGGCGCTGGGCGGCCGCCCGGAGACGCTGATGGGGCTGGCCGGGATCGGCGATCTGTCGCTGACCTGCAACGGCATGCTGTCGCGCAACCTGACCCTGGGCGTGGCCCTGGGCGAAGGCCGCGCGCTGGCAGCCATTCTGGCCGAACGGCGCAGCGTGACGGAAGGCGTGGCGACCGCCGCCTCGGTGGTCGAGCTGGCCGCACGCAAGGGCGTGGAAATGCCGATCGCCAGCGCCGTGGATGCGATCGTCAATCGCGGCGCCGAGATCGACCGGACCATCGCCGGCCTGCTGTCGCGGCCGTTTCGCGGCGAGCTTGCCGG
>JAHELM010000393.1 GCA_024644185.1 Rhodospirillales bacterium
GTGCGCATGTCCCATTGCCAGCTTCCCAGGCCGGCAATGCGCTGGGCGTTGGCCAGCGCCCCTTCGCGCGCCCGCAGTTCCGCCTCGACAAGGCCGCGCACGTCGATTTCACGCCGCAATTCCAGATTCAGCCGTTCGGCGTCGGCGCTCTGCGCGGTCAGATTGGCGACCAGCACCCTGTTTTCCTGGGCAAGATCGAGCGAGTGGCCCAGGGCATCGCTCTGCGCGCGCGCCGCATGCAGCAGATAGACCAGGAACAGCGCATACATGCCGGCCATCCCATAGCCGGTTTCGCCGCCCCGCAGGGCGAAATGAATGGCGACCGGAACCAGCGTCGGCACGGTGAAGGCGACGAAAGCGGCGTAGAGGCGCGACAGCGTCGTCACCGCCCCCGCCGCCATGCCCCCCAGCACGAAGGCGGTAAGGACTTGATGCGGCGGCGAATCCGCCGGCAACATCAGCATGCCGGCCACACCCCAGACGGCGCCCGTCACCAACGCCGACACAACGTAACGCCGTCCCCAGGCCGGCATCTCGGCCTCGGCCGGGGCGGCACGATGGAACCGGTACGAAAGCAATACCCGCCAGCCGATGCTGACCGCGATGCAGACGAACCACGGCACGGCAATGGATAGACCGACGGCATTGCGCTGCAGGACGGCCAGGATCGCCGCGTTGATCAGGGTCGCCAGGGCCACCAGCCGGATGCTGGAATAGAGCAGCCGGACCCGTTCGGCGTATTTCCATCCGGCCAGGCCATCGGACGCGGCGGGCGCGTCGATATCGGTACTCGGCAACGATTCCGGCCGGGCATTCATGAAACAGTACCCTTCGGGCAATGGCGCAGCTTAGACTATAATACAGCGTAGCATATCGATGCGGCCATCATAGTGAAGCCCGCGCGAAAGGGTTGCGGCCGGCGGCCCGGTCCGCGATAAGTCCCTGTCAATGGAGAGGCCAATGGATTCTTACGACGCTCCCTTGGGGGATATGCGGTTTCTGCTGCACGATCTGGGACTGCTGCATTCGGTCAACACCCTGCCGGGCTTCGCGGAAGCCTCGCCCGAACTGGTCGACGCCGTGCTCGACGAGGCGGCCAGGCTGGCCGCCGGCCGGCTGGCGCCGCTGAACCTTGCCGCCGACCGCGCCGGCGGTGCGCGCATGGAAAACGGAACGGTCCGCACCGCCGACGGATTCGCCGAGGCCTATGGCGCCTTCGTGGCCGGCGGCTGGAACGCGGTTCCCTTCGCGCCCGAACATGGCGGCCAGGGCCTGCCCTGGCTGGTGGCGATCGCGCTGCAGGAGATGTGGCAATCGGCCAATATGTCCTGGGCGCTGTGCCCGCTGCTGACCCAGGGCGCGGTCGAGCTGCTGCAGGCGCACGGGTCGCCGGAACAGCAGGCGGCATGGCTGCCGAAGCTGGTGTCGGGCGAATGGTCCGGCACGATGAACCTGACCGAACCCGGCGCCGGCACCGATGTCGGCGCGCTGAAGACGCGGGCCGAGAAGGCCGGCGACCATTACCTGATCCGCGGCCAGAAGATATTCATCACCTATGGCGAACACGACATGGCCGAGAACATCGTGCACCTGGTGCTGGCCCGCACCCCGGGCGCGCCCGCGGGCAGCAAGGGCATCTCGTTGTTCATCGTGCCGAAGTTCCTGCTCGACGACGCCGGAAATCCGGGCGCGCGCAACGATCTGCGCTGCGTCTCGCTGGAGGAAAAGCTGGGCATCCACGGGAGTCCGACCTGCGTCATGGCCTATGGCGATGGGCCGGGGGCCGTCGGCTATCTGGTCGGCGAGGAAAACCGCGGCATGGAATACATGTTCACGATGATGAACAACGCCCGGATCAGCGTCGGCCTGCAGGGCGTGGCCATCGCCGAGCGCGCCTGCCAGCAGGCCCGCGCCCATGCGCGCGAGCGTGTGCAGGGAAAGCCGGCCGGCGGCGGCGAGACCATCATCGGCCATCCGGACGTGCGGCGCATGCTGATGACCATGCGGGCGCTGACCGAGGCCACGCGCGCGGTGACGTACGATCTGGCGGCGATGCTGGATATTTCCAGACGGCACCCGGAGGCCGGCTGGCGGAGCTATGGCGAGCGGCGCGTGGCGCTGCTGACGCCGGTGGTCAAGGGCAGGTGCACCGATGTCGGGGTCGAGGTCGCCTCGCTGGGAATCCAGGTGCATGGCGGCATGGGATTCATCGAGGAGACCGGCGCCGCGCAGCATTACCGCGACGCCCGCATCGCGCCGATCTACGAAGGCACCAACGGCGTCCAGGCGATCGACCTGGTGGGCCGCAAGCTGCTGCGCGACCGGGGCGCGGCGGCGCTGGAATATGTCGAGGAGGTACATGCCCTGATCAACGGCATGAATCCGCGCGAGGAAGCGGATATCGCGGCCATCCGCCGGCATCTGGCGCCGGCCGTCGACGCGCTGGACAATGCGACGAACTGGATTCTCGATGCGGGCGAGGCGCACATGATCGACGCCCTTGCCGGAGCCACCCATTACCAGCGGCTGTTCGGCATCGTCGCCGGCGGGGCCATGCTGGCCCGCGCGGCGGTCGCGGCAATGGACATGAAGGCGGCCGGCAACGGCGATGCCGCGCGGCTGGAGGCGAAGATCGTCACCGCCCGGTTCTATGCCGAGCAGATCCTGCCGCAGGCCCCGGGTCTGGCCACGACCATAGCGACCGGCGGGCACAGCACCATGGCCCTGCCCGCCGACCTGCTGTGAGGGGAAGTTTGCGCCGTCAGGCGGCGCTGCGGATCTTCTCGGCGGCGACGGCGTAATAGGCGTCGCAGCTGTCCGCAAAGGACGCGGCATCGAGCGCGAAGACCCGGGCGAAGGCCGCATAGGCGGCGCGCGGCAGGCGAACCTGGCCGGCCTCGATTCCAGCGACGATCTCGGCGGTTCCGAAACCGGTCTGTTCGGCCAGTTCCATCCGGGTAATCCGCCAGGACAGGCGCAGCGCGCGCAACCAGTTGCCAGCCTCGATTTGCGAGGCGGCGGTGTTCGAGTGGCTCATGTCGTATCCTCGGAGATGCAGCGTCTGTTTTGTTGCAGCGCAACATTAGCGTTTACTTTATTGCGTTGCAACAAAAATGTTCCCGGACGCTGTTTCACCCTTCCGGCCGGTATTCCCGCAGGCCCCCGTCGTCGTCCAGCGCATCCAGCATCGCGCGGATCGTCAGCCCGGTCGCCGGGTGGGCCCAATCGGGTGCGATATCGGCCAGCGGCCGCAACACGAAGGCGCGTTCGGCCAGGCGTGGATGCGGAAT
>JAHELM010000394.1 GCA_024644185.1 Rhodospirillales bacterium
ATGCCGGCGGTCGGCTCGTCCATCAGCAGCAGCGCCGGGTCATTGGCCAGCGCGATCCCCAGTTCCAGTCGCTTCAGGTCGCCATAGGCCAGCACGCCGCAGGCGCGTCCCGCCTGATCGTCCATGCCGACCCGGCGCAGCAGCGCCATCGCCTCGTCGCGATACAGCGAAGCCGCCGGCCGCCACAACCCGAACAGCCGGCGGTGGCGGCTGATCAGCGCCGTCTGCACGTTCTCCGCCACGGTCATCGAGGCGAAGGTGGCGGTGATCTGAAAGGTGCGGCCGACACCCAGCCGGCAGACAACGCGCGGCGACATGCCGGCGATCTCGCGGCCGTTCAGGCGGATCGAGCCGCGGTCCGGCGCGATCTGGCCGTTCAGCATGTTGAAGCAGGTCGACTTGCCGGCGCCGTTCGGGCCGATCATCGCCAGCCGCTCGCCCTCGTCCACCGCGAATCCGACCCCGGCGACCGCCTGCACGCCGCCGAAGCCTTTCCACAGGTCGCGAACTTCCAGAACGGCCATGTCAGCCCTCCTCGCCATCGCCGCGAAAGCGCCGGCCGAACTGCCGCCAGATGCCGCCTATCCCCTGCGGGAAGGCCAGCACCAGCCCGACGATCACCGCGCCCAGGATGAACCGCCAATAGTCCAGCCGCGCGATCGCGTCCTGCAGCCAGGTGAAGGCGACGCCGCCCAGCACCGGCCCCGACAGGGTCTGCACCCCGCCCAGCAGCACCATGACCAGCGCATTCACCGAGCGCGAAATCGACAGCAGGTCGGGAAACACGCTGCCCTTGGAAAAGGCGTAGAGTCCGCCGGCCAGCCCGGCCATGGCGCCGGCCAGGGTGAAGGCCAGCCATTCGAAGCGCCGGGTGTCGATGCCGATGGCCTCGGCCCGCAGCCGGGAATCGCGGCCGGCGCGAAGGGCATAGCCGAAGGGCGCGAAGATGGCGCGGCGCATCGCCGCGACCGCCAGCGCCGAGGCCGCCAGCACCAGATAATAATAGGCGGCGCGGCCGGAGGCCCATTCCGCCGGCCAGACCCCCAGGATGCCGTCGTCGCCGCCGGTAAACCCGGTCCATTGCAGCACCACGGACCAGGCGATCTGCGCGAAGGCCAGCGTCAGCATCGCCAGATAGACCCCCGACAGCCGCACGCAGAACCAGCCGAACACCAGGGCCCCGGCGGCGGCGGCCAGCGGCGCCCCGATCAGGGCCAGTTCCATCGGCGCCCCGGCGTGGCGCACCAGCAGCGCCGCGCCATAGGCGCCGAGGCCGAAATAGGCGGCGTGACCGAAGCTGACCATGCCGCCCGGCCCCATGATGAAATGCAGACTGGCGGCGAACAGCGCGGCCACCATCACGTCGATCGCCAGCACCAGGGTGAAGTCCGCGGCGAACAGCGGCAGCGCCAGCAGCAGAACCAGCGCGCCGGCCCACGCCGCCTGCTGTACCCGGCCCGGTGCGCCGAGCAGCGGCTCCACGGGTCGCGCCGCGTCGGGTCCGGTCTCCGTCCGGCCCAGCAGCCCGCGCGGCCGCAGCACCAGAACCGCGGCCATGGCCAGGAACATGATGACCAGCGTGCTCTGCGGCACCACCAGGATGGCGAAGGCCTGCAGCTCGCCGATCAGGATCGCCGCCAGGAAGGCGCCGGCAATGCTGCCCATGCCCCCGACCACGACGACGACGAAGGCGGCGGCGATCGTGTTGATGTCGAGATAGAGGTCGGCCCCGCCCTTGGGCAACTGGATCGCCCCGCCCAGCCCGGCCAGGAAAGCGCCCAGAAAGAACACACTGGTGAACAGCCAGGCCTGGTTGACGCCCAGCGCCGCCACCATGTCGCGGTCCTCGGTCGCCGCCCGCACCAGCACGCCCCAGCGCGTTCGCCGGAACAACAGCCACAGCGCGCCCAGCACCAGCGGACTGATCGCCACCAGCGCCAGATCGTATTGCGGCAGCCGGTGCCCGAACAGGTCGACCGCGCCGCGCAGGCCCGGCGCGCGCGGCCCCAGCAGATCCTCAGGCCCCCAGATGGCCAGCGTCGCATCCTGGATCATCAGCACCACACCGAAGGTGGCGAGCAACTGGAACAGCTCGGGCGCGCGGTAGATGCGGCGCAGCAGGAGCATCTCGACGGCCACGCCGACCAGCCCGACGACGACCGCCGCCAGCAGCACCGACCCCCAGAACCCGAACATTCCGCCCCCGGCCCGGTCGATCAGGCTCCAGGCGACATAGGCGCCCAGCATGTAGAACGAGCCATGCGCGAAATTGACGATGCGGGTGACGCCGAAAATGATCGACAGCCCCGCCGCGATCAGGAACAGCGAGGCCGCGCTGGCCAGCCCGGTCAGGGCCTGGACGAGAATCAGCCCGGCCATGCCGGTGTCCTTTCGCGCCGGTCCGGCATGTCAGCGCGCCCAGCCGGGGAAGGACCCGGCGAAACGCCCGGCCGCCGGGTCGCCGTGGGCGACCGCCCACAGCGTCTCCTGAAAGGCGATCTCGGCCGCGGCGGTTTCCGGCGGCGTCGGGTCGATATCCTCGTCGGTGACGACGCCGGCGAACACGTCCTCTCCCTCGAACCATCGGGATTCGGCTTGCGGATCGGCGAGCACCACCAGGACGGCATGCGTCAGTTCGTAATTGTCGGCCGGCAGCCGCCAGGCATACAGCGCCGCCGACAGGGCCTGTTCGTAGCCGCCGCGCAGGACGGGAATCTCCCCCGGTATCGGGATATCCTCGGTCTCGCCGCGGAACCCGGCCTCGCAGGCGGCAAGGGACAGCGAGCAATGGCCCCGGCACCCGGCCGGCCGCACCGGATAGATGCCGCACATCCGGTCGACCAGGAACGGGCAGAAGACCCGATCGGTCTTGCGCTGGTCCGGGCCGTGGCCGCGGATCGCCGCGCCCGCCGCCGACAGCCGCGCGACCTCGGCCGGCAGGTCGGCGGCGGTGCGGCGGATATGGTCGGCGATGGCGAATATCCGCGGCGCCGGGGCCGAGACATAAAGGTCGCAGCACCACACGCAACCCGGCCGGCAGGCAAGCGCCCCGGCCGCGGGCAGCGAGGCCTGCGACCGGTCCTGCAACCGCGCCAGCAACGCCATCGCCGCCGCCGACCGGCCGGGCAGGGGCGTCCTTGCCAGCGTCTCGTCAACCAGCGCCACCAGCGCCGCCATTTCCACCGGGGCCGGGCGAAGGCCAAGCCCGTCGCGCGCCACCGTCCGGATGACCGGGCGCAGCGCGCTCAGCCGCGCCCGTTTATCATGCCTGCCCATGCCGCGTC
>JAHELM010000395.1 GCA_024644185.1 Rhodospirillales bacterium
GCCGTAGCCAGCCAGACCACCCCGCCGTTTCTGACCCTGGTCGACGCCGAAGGGTTCCTCGGCGAGACCGATGCCGGCCTCGTGGCGCTGGCCGCCCAGGACGGGGTGCGGCGGATCGCGACGGTCGGCGCCTATCCGGTGCCGCTGGCACCGGAACGCTGAAAAGGGAAGAACGACCATGGGCAAGCCGATCCCGCGTCCCGGCATCATGGATATCGCCGCCTATGTCGGGGGCAAGCACTCGGTCGCAGGGGTCGACCGGGCGATGGTGCTGTCGGCCAACGAAAACCCGCTGGGCGCCAGCAAGAAGGCCGTCGAGGCCTATCGCGCGGCCGCCGACAGCCTGTACCGCTATCCCGATGGCGGCGCCCATGCGCTGCGCGACGCGATCGGCAAGCGGTTCGACCTCGACCCGGCGCGGATCGTCTGTGGCGCTGGTTCCGACGAGCTTATCGCGCTGCTGATCAAGGCCTATGCCGGGCCCGGCGACGAGGTGCTGTACAGCCAGCACGGCTTCCTGATGTATGCGATCTCGGCCAAGTCCGCGGGCGCCACGCCGGTGGCGGCGCCGGAAAAGAACCTGACCGCCGATATCGACGCGCTGCTGGCGCATGTCACCGAGAACACGCGGATGCTGTTCCTGGCCAATCCGAACAACCCGACGGGAAGCTGCCTGCCGTCCTCCGAGGTGCGCCGCCTGCGCGAGCGGCTGCGCGAGGACGTGCTGCTGGTGATCGACGCCGCCTATGCGGAATATGTCGAACGCGACGACTACACGGCGGGCGAGGACCTGGTGCAGGACTTCGACAACGTGGTCATGCTGCGCACGTTTTCGAAGATCTTCGGCCTGGCGTCGCTGCGGCTGGGCTGGGCTTTCGCGTCGCCGGCGGTCACCGACGTGCTGAACCGCGTGCGCGGGCCGTTCAACACCAGCACCGCCGCCCAGACGGCCGGGGTCGCCGCCCTGGCCGACCGGGCGCATGTGGAGGCCAGCCAGAAGCACAACAGCCGCTGGCGCGCCTGGCTGCGCCAGCAGATCGGCGGGCTGGGAATCGAGGTTCCGCGCTCGGACGGCAATTTCATCCTGATGCGTTTCGCCGACAGGGCGCGGGCCGATGCGGCTTACGAGTTCCTGATGTCGCGCGGCATCATCACGCGGCTGATGGGCGGCTACGGCCTCGCCGACTCGATCCGCGTGACGGTGGGCCGCGAAGACGAGAACCGGGCGCTGGTTGCGGCCCTGGCCGAACACAGGGGTGCGAAATGAGCAAACCCCTGTTCAGGCGGGTCGCGCTGATCGGGCTGGGGCTGGAAGGATCGTCGCTGGCCCTGGTGATGCGGCGCGAGGGGCTGGCCGGACATATCGCCGGCTGCGCCCGCACCCAGGCGACACTGGACACCGCGGCGCGGCTGGGCTTTGTCGACAGCACCCATCTCGATCCGGCCAAGGCCGTCGCCGGGGCCGATCTGGTGGTGCTGTGCACCCCGGTCAGCACCTTCGGCGATCTGGCGGCGAAATTCGCCCCCGCCCTGGCACCGGGCTGCATCGTCAGCGATGTGGGCTCGGTCAAGCTGGCGGTGATCCGCGATGTCGGGCCGCTGCTGCCCGAGGGCGTGCATTTCGTGCCCGGCCATCCGATCGCCGGCACCGAGAAATCGGGGCCCGAATCGGGCTTCGCCACCCTGTTCGAGAATCGCTACTGCATCCTGACCCCGCCCCCCGGCACCGACCGCGCGGCCATAGAAAAGGTCAGCGAATTGTGGCGCCGCGCCGGCAGCATGGTGGAAACCATGGATGCCCGCCATCATGACCGGGTGCTGGCCATCACCTCGCATCTGCCGCATCTGATCGCCTATACCATCGTCGGCACGGCGGCCGACCTCGAGTCGCAGCTTCGCCGCGAATCGGCGGAGAACGGCGACGTGGTCTCGACCCAGGAAGTCATCAAGTATTCCGCCGGCGGCTTCCGCGACTTCACCCGCATCGCCGGCTCCGACCCGGTCATGTGGCGCGACGTGTTCCTGAACAATCGCGAGGCGGTGCTGGAGATGCTGGGCCGCTTCGTCGAGGACCTCACCGGCCTGCAGCGGGCAATCCGCTGGGGCGAGGGCGAGGCGCTGGAGGACTGGTTCCGCCGCACCCGCGAGATCCGCCGCGGCGTGGTCGAGATGGGCCAGGCCGGTCGCTTCATCGCCACCGAGACCGATGACGGCAAGACCGGCGGGGGCAAGCCCGGCAAATCCGGCTGATCCGGGCATGGCCGACGCGCCTTCCCCCGACGAGTTGCAGCGCCGCAAGCGGAAATTTCTCGATGCCGCCGAGACCGGGTCCGACATCTGGATCTTCGGCTACGGCTCGTTGATGTGGAATCCGGGATTCGCTTATGTCGAGAAGCGGCCAGCGCTGCTGCATGGCTGGCACCGGGCCTTCTGCGTCTATTCCTGGCGGCACCGCGGCACGCCCGAAAAGCCCGGCCTGGTGCTGGGGCTGGATCGCGGCGGCTCGTGCCGCGGCCTGGCCTACCGGGTTGCCGCCGCGCGGCTGCGCGAGGTTCTCGATTACCTGTGGGACCGCGAGATGGTGAACGGCGTCTACCAGCCGCGCATCCTGCATCCGCGCGCCGGACCGGACCGGATCCCGTGTCACGCCTTCACCGTGGACCGCGGACACCGGCAATATGCCCGCGGCCTGGCCCAGGACGAGATGGCGCGGCTGATCCGCCAGGGCGTCGGCCAGAGCGGCGCCAACCGCGATTACCTGGCCGGGCTGGTCGGGCATCTCGACGCGCTGGGCATCAGCGACGGCCCGCTGCACCGCCTTCTTGCCGCCGTCGCGCGGGGCTGAGGGCGCCCTCGACCGGCCGCGCGCGCAACAGCCCGCGCACCGAATTGCCCAGCCATACGGCATCCGCGCCTTCCAGGTCGCGGGGATACAGAACCTGCTCGACCACGCGGGTGTCGCGCTGCTCCAGCAGTTCGCGGCGCAGGGTTCCGTCCAGCACCCCGCAGGACAGCGGCGGCGTCAGCAGGCGCCCGCCGCGCTCGACGAACAGCGTCGTATAGCTGCCCTCGGTCAACTCGCCCCGCTCGTTGGCGAATATGACCTCGTCGCAGCCAGCGAGGGCCGCCAGGCGCGCCCGCTCGTCGTCGAGGATTTGCCGGCGGGTCGTCTTGTGCCGGCGATGCGGATCGGTGCTGTCGATCTGCGTTTCCGCCAGGGCATAGCGCAACCCGGTATCCGGGTCCGATGCGGCGACCGGCGTCGCGGCGACGGAAATTCTTCC
>JAHELM010000396.1 GCA_024644185.1 Rhodospirillales bacterium
GTGGTGGTTTCCTCGGTCACGCCGCGGATGCTCTTGCCGACCTTGGTGTACCAGCCCGGCTGTTCCTTGACCCGCTTGGCGATGGCGGCATACAGCGCCTCTTCTTCCTCATTGGTCGGCCTGGAGACCACCGAGATGTCCTTCTCGGCGCGCTGGCCCAGCTGGATCAGCAGCGTGGCGTCCCCGCCGTCGTCGAGGATCATGTTCGGCACGCCACCGTCGGCCCATTCGAAGATGCGATGCGTGTAATCCCAGTAATCGGTCAGGGACTCGCCCTTGTAGGCGAAGACCGGAACCCCCGCGGCGGCGATCGCCGCGGCGGCGTGGTCCTGGGTCGAATAGATGTTGCACGATGCCCAGCGCACATCGGCGCCCAGCGCCGTCAGTGTCTCGATCAGCACCGCGGTCTGGATCGTCATGTGCAGCGATCCGGCGATGCGCGCACCCTTCAGGGGCTGCTTCTTGCCGAACTCCTCGCGCGTGGCCATCAGGCCCGGCATCTCTGTCTCGGCGATGTCCATTTCCTTGCGGCCCCACGCGGCGAGGCCGATATCCTTGACGACGTAATCCTTGGCGCTGCTCATCAGTGCTATCCTCTGCTCGTATTATGGCGGCAGCGATATAGCAGCGGCAAACCCGCACGGCAAGTCCTATATAAAGAAATCTTTATATTGTGATCCAGCTCACGCCAGCGCGTTGAAGTCGTCGAGCAGGGCGGCGATACGGCCGGAATCGGCCTGCGCCATGATGATCTGCGCCCGCATGCTGGCCGCGGTGATGTCGATCTGGCGGATGCGCTGCTTGACCCGCGGCAGGCAGGGCGCGGCCATCGACAACTCGCGCACGCCAAGGCCCAGAAGCAGGGCCGTGTAACGCGGATCGCCGGCGATTTCGCCGCAGACGCTGACCGGAATGCGGCCGCGCATCCCGGCATGCAGGGCGAACTGGATCAGGCGCAACACGCCGGGATGCAACGGGTTGTAGAGATGCGCCACCGCCTCGTCGCCGCGGTCGATGGCCAGGGTGTACATGGTCAGGTCGTTGGTGCCGATGGCGAAGAAATCGGCGTGGGCGGCCAGGGCATCGGCCGTCAGCGCGGCACCCGGCACCTCGATCATCACGCCCAGCGGCGGCAGCGGGTCGGCCATCGCGACGCCCCGCCGTTTCAGTCGGCGGACAACCTTGGCCAGGATCTCGCGGACCTGCCGAACCTCGCCAGTATTGCCGATCAGCGGCAGCAGGATGCGCACCGGCCCATGGGCGCTGGCGCGAAGAATCGCCGCAAGCTGCGCCTCGAACAGTTTCGTCTGGCGCAGCGACAGGCGGATCGCGCGCAGGCCCAGCGCCGGGTTGGCCGGCGCCGCGAACTGGTCGCCCAGCGCGTAGGCCAGTTTTTCACCCCCGACATCGAGCGTGCGAATGGTGACCGTGCGGCCGCCCATCGCCACCACAAGCTCGGTCAGGGTACGGTATTGTTCTTCCTCGTCGGGCGGTGCCTCCCGGTTCATGAACATGAACTCGGTGCGCAGCAGGCCGATACCCTGGGCCCCCATGGCCAGCGCCGAATCGACTTCGCGCGGCAATTCCAGATTGGCCTGCAGGCCGATAACGGTGCCGTCGCGCGTTTCGCCCGGCAGGGTCACGATCCGGCGCAATTGCCGGCGTTCCTGCTCCAGATCCTTGCGCCGGCCCTCGTACAGCCTCAGGGTATCGGGCGTCGGATCGACGATCACCCGTCCGGCGGCGCCATCGACGACGATCGTCGTGCCGTTGGTCACCCCGCCCAGCAGCCCGGCCACGCCGAACACCGCCGGCAGACCCAGCGACCGCGTCATGATCGCGGTATGTCCCTCGGCGCCGCCCAGAACCGTGGCGCAGCCGGCGACGATCCGCGGATCGATCAGCGCGGCATCCGCCGGGCTCAACTCCTCGGCGACGATGATCGTGCCGGGCTGCAGCCGCGAGAAGCCCTGGAACGGCGTTTCGGTAAGATTGCGGATCAGCCGCGCCCCGACCTCGCGCACGTCGTCGGCGCGGGCCGCCATGTAGGAATCCGGCAGCGACGCGAAGCCGCGCGCAACCTCCGAAATGGCTGCCTGCACGGCGGCCTCGGCGTTCAGCCGCTTCGCCGCGATGGCCTGTTCGACGCCGCGCACCAGGCGCGATCCGGTCAGCATCAGCGCATGCGCATCGAGCAGGATACCCAGTTCCTCGGCCGCCGCCTCGGGCAGTGAAGCGGCCTTCGTCTTCAACTTGCGCAGCTGCTTCTGCGAACGGTCCAGCGCCGCCTGGAACCGCTTGATCTCGGCCGCGACGCGCCTTTTCGGGATTTCGTATTCCGGAATCTGCAGCGACCCGGCCTCGCTGACATGAACCGGGCCGATGGCGACGCCGGACGCGCCGGCGATGCCCTCGAAGATTCGCTCGCCTTCGGACGTGGGCCGTTCAGTCTTCATCGAAACCGCCGGCCACCAGGGCCGCGATTGCATCCACCGCCTGTTCCGCCTGCCCGCCCTGGGCACGCAGCGTGATCGTCGTCCCCGGCGCCGCGGCAAGCATCATCAGGCCCATGATCGACAGGCCCGAGACCTCGGTTCCGTCCTTGGCCACGATCACCTCGGCATCGTATTCGCCGGCCAGCTTGACGAATCGCGCCGCCGCCCGCGCATGCAGGCCGCGCCGGTTGACGATGGTGACTTCGCGCGAGCTGACGCCGGTCACGCGCCTCAATCCTTTTCGCCCAGCAGCCGCGAGGCGACGTTGATGTATTTGCGGCCGGAGTCCTGGGCCTGGGCGACGGCCTCGGCCATCGGGCAGCCTTCGCGCAGCCCGGCCAGCTTGATCAGCATCGGCAGATTCATGCCGGCGATCACTTCGACCTTGGCTTCCTTCATGATCGAGATGGCCAGATTGGATGGCGTGCCGCCGAACATGTCGGTCAGCACCACGACACCGTCGCCATCGTCGACCTCGGTAACCGCGGCCAGGATGTCCTGGCGCCGTTGTTCCATGTCGTCATCGGGCCCGATGCAGACCGCGGCGACGTTTTCCTGCCGGCCGACGACGTGCTGCAGGGCGCCGATGAATTCGGCGGCCAGCCGGCCATGGGTTACCAGAACCATTCCGATCATCGTTGCGTTCCCATTCCCGTTCCCGTTCTTTTCATCAGCGCATGTCCTGCCCGGCGGTGTGGGCGATATCGCGGTGATTCACATGAATGCGCCGGCCGGCCGCTTCCATCTGCCGGGCCAGCCGCTCGGCCACATAGAC
>JAHELM010000397.1 GCA_024644185.1 Rhodospirillales bacterium
ACCAACCCGAGAGCCGCCCCTTGCCCCTTCCACGACATGACGCGGTAAAGCCGCCGCATGCGCCATGCCAGTGCCGGCCCGGGCGCGGAGAGGTTGCCCATGCCTGACATCCCGAATACCGCCGGATTGACACGTCGTCTGGCGGCGCATCCGGGGATGCGGGACCTGATCGTCCCCTGCGCCAATGCGCTTCGCGGGTTGCAGGGCCGCACTGGCGGTATCGCCCATAAGAAAGGCACGGCCCGGCGGCTGATCGAGGATCTGACCGCGCCGGTCGTGCGTCTCTATGACGAATTCGGCACGCCCCACCTGGCCGATGCCGCGCGCACGGATCTGGAAGAATGGCGTGACCTCGGCGTCGACTCACCGCCGCCGTTTTCCCGCGTCCGCGAAGCATGGCGCATGCCGGAAAACGGCCTTCCCGGCTTCTTTTACGGTCCCGTCCGTCTGCCCGGCACCGCGAAGGGTCAGCCCGCCTGCATAGAGGCATTTCTGGCCTGGCGCGACGAGCCAATGCCGGGGAATGCGGAAGATCTCGCCATGTGTCGGCTCGCAATCGCCAGCGACGGATTTGCCAGCGGATCGGCGATGCTGTTTCGCCCGGCACTGATCGGCCAACATGGCGGCGACCTCTCTCGAACCGGTGAGCTGTGCTTTGCCAACAAGTTGCGGCCATTGCTGCACACCATCCTGCTGCCCTTGGTCCATCGCCTGTTCGGCACCGCCGACCAGTTCTTTGGCGGCGCGGCATGGGCCGTCGCAAGGCTCGATGCGGCAGCCTGCTATGCCGCCGCGTCGTTGGCGCAACGCCGACGCCATGACCGTGCCGCGAAAGACAGCCCCGCGGACTGGTCCGCCGCCGTCCTGGCGCCGCTGGCCACGGATTGCCGTGCCATGCTGGACTGTCTCGCCCAGCGCGTTCCCGGCGATCGCGAGGCCTTCGAGATCATCCTGTTCGATCGCCTGTTCCGGCATTGCGGCCGTATCGATGCAACCGGCAACGCCGGCTGCGCATCCGGTATCCTGCTGTTCGAAATGCTGCGCGCGGCCGGAGCGATTTCAATTCGCCAAAACGGGTACTGCATGCTCGCCTCCGATCTTGTGACGGTCGGCTTGCGGGACATCGCGACGCAGATCGACGGCGCGATGGAACGCAGCCATGACAATAAGGCTGCGCTGGCGCTGATCCGGCGCTATCTTCCGGCGGACGACCGCGCAAGCCATGGCTTCACCTTTCCAGCGGCCTATCGCGCCGCCATTGGCGGCGCCTGGCCGGACAGCATGCTGCGGTTCGACAAACCGGATTTCTGACCGCCGAGGCGCCGACCGCATGCACCAGACCCTGATCCCCTTCCTGCTGTTCGCGCTGTCGACCACATTCACCCCCGGCCCGAACAACATCATGGTCATGGCATCGGGGGCGAATTTCGGGCTGCGCCGAACCGTGCCGCACATGTTCGGAATAGCGATCGGCTTCGCCGTCATGGTGGTCGCCGTCGGCCTCGGTCTCGGGGGGCTGTTCGCGCGTTTCCCGGTACTGCACGAGGCCCTGAAATGGCTGGGCGGGGCCTATCTGCTGTGGCTGTCCTGGAAGATCGCCAGCGCCGCCGGACTGGGCAGCGCCGATCGCCGCGGCCGCCCCTTGCGTTTCCTCGAGGCGGCCGCGTTCCAGTGGGTCAACCCCAAGGCCTGGATGATGGCGATCAGCGCTTTCGCCGTCTATTCGATAGCCGACCCGTCATCCGCCATCGCCGAGGCGCTGACCTTCGCCGCGATATTCGGCGTGATCTGCGTGCCTTCGACCGGCGCCTGGGCCCTGTTCGGCAGCGCGCTGCGCCGACTGCTCGGGAACGCCCGGTCACTGCGTCTGTTCAACGGCGCCCTCGGCCTCCTGCTGGCCGCCTCCGTCCTGCTGCTGTTTTGGTAGAAGCCATGCGCGTCCTCGTGATCGGCGCCTATGGTTTTATCGGTTCGCATCTGGCCGCGGGGCTGCCGCGGGCCGGGCACAATGTCGTCGGTGCCGGTCGCGACGTGGCTCTCGGCCGGCGACTCTTGCCATCCATCCCCTGGCTCGCCTGCGATTTGAACCGGGATACCACGGCCGATGCCTGGAGGCCGCTGCTGGAGGGCGTGGATGCGGTCGTCAATTGCGCCGGCATCCTTCAGGACTCGCATCGCGACGATATGAGGGCGGTTCACCATCGCGGACCGGCATCCCTGTTCCAGGCCTGCGCCGACGCCGGAATCCGCCGCGTGATCCAGATATCGGCCATCGGCATCGAGGGGGAAGGCGCCACGCCCTATGCCGACAGCAAACGGGCGGCCGACGAGATCCTGATGGGCCTCGATCTGGACTGGGTGGTCCTCCGCCCGTCGCTGGTCCATGCACGGTCGTGTTATGGCGGAACCGCGCTGTTTCGCGCCCTGGCCGCCACGCCCCTGGCAATTCCCCTGGCCGAGGGCGGCCGCCATATGTTCCAGCCCATCCATATGGACGATCTCGTGCGCACGGTCCTGCGATTTTTGCAGCCCGATGCACCGTCGCGCATTCTACTCTATCCGGTTGGACCGGAACCAATGCCGTTGCGCGATATCGTGACGGGATTGCGACGCTGGCTTGGGCTGCGTCCGGCCCCGGTCATCGCGATCCCTCGCGGGATCGTGCGTGCCGCGGCCCGGGTCGGCGACCTGCTGCACTGGCTCGGTGTCCGGGGATCGCTGCGGACCACCGCCCTGCGTCAGATGGACCGCGTCAATACCGCCGATCTCTCCGCCTTCGCGGACGCCGTGGGATTCGTGCCGCGCCGGTTCGCCGACGCGCTGGCCTGGGAGCCGGCCGGAGCGCAGGAGCGCTGGCATGCGCGGATGATCTTGCTGCGTCCGGCCTTGCGCCTGGGCCTCGCACTGTTCTGGCTCGCCTCGGCCATCGTGGCAGCCATGGAGCCAGGCCGCGCGCAAGCCCTCGCCATCCTGTCGGCGGCCGGATTCGGCACGGTTGCGGCCGGTATCGCGTTGTGGGGCGGGGTAGCCGCCGATGGCGTCATCGGCCTGCTGCTGCTGTTCAGGCGGTGGCGGCGCCACGCGGCGCTGGCATCGCTTGCCGTCACCCTCGGCTACGCGTCGATCGCCACCGCCGTAGCACCCGCACTGTGGACGGAACCCTTGGGTCCGTTGGTAAAACTGGTCCCGCTGGTGCTCGCCACTCTGGCCATGCTGGCCATCGAGGAGGATCGCTGATGGACCTCTATCTGACGGTCAAGACGATCC
>JAHELM010000398.1 GCA_024644185.1 Rhodospirillales bacterium
CCCGCCGCGCGCATCAGCCGCAGCACCTCGCGCACCAGTTCCACATGACTGCCGGACAGGATCGACAGGCCGACCACATGCGCCCGCGCCTGGCGCGCCGCATCGACGATTTCGGCCGGGGTCAGGCGAATTCCGTCATAGACCGCGTCCATACCCGCCTCGCGCGCCCGCAACGCCACCTGCTCGGCGCCGTTGGAATGGCCGTCGAGACCCGGCTTGCCGACCACCATGGTGACGGTTCGCCCCAGCCGGCCGGACAGCGCCGACACCTTGTCGCGCAGCCGCGTCAGCGCCACCGGCGCATCGGCCCGGATTCCGGCGCCGCCGAGGCCGGTCGGCGCCCGGTATTCGCCAAGCACGCCGCGCAGCGCGGCACCCCATTCCCCGGTTGTCACCCCGGCATGGGCGCAGGCGATCGAGGCTTCCATGATATTGCCGCCCGCCCGCGCGTCGCGGGTCAGCCGCTCCAGCGCGACGCGAACGCCGGCGCCGTCGCGCGATGCCCGCCAGGCGGCCAGGTTGCGAATCTGCGCGTCCTCGGCGGTGTGATCGACGGTCAGCACCGCGGCCTCGCCGGCGGCCAGCGGCGAATCCGCGCCTTCCGTGAAGCGATTGACGCCCACCACCACCTGCGCGCCGGATTCGATGGCGGCGATGCGGGCGGCGTTGGAGTCTACCAGGCGCTGTTTCATGTAGCCGGATTCGACCGCGGCGATGGCGCCGCCCATGCCGGCGATGGCGGCCAGTTCAGCCCGCGCCTCGTCCTTCAGCGCCGCCACCCGGGCGGCGACCACCGGCGAGCCGTCGAACAGGTCGCCATGGTCCAGCAGATCGGTCTCGTAAGCCACGATCTGTTGCAGGCGCAGCGACCATTGCTGATCCCACGGGCGCGGCAGGCCCAGGGCCTCGTTCCAGGCGGGAAGCTGGACCGCGCGGGCGCGGGCGTTCTTCGACAGCACCACCGCCAGCATCTCCAGCAGGATGCGATAGACGTTGTTTTCCGGCTGCTGTTCGGTCAGCCCCAGGGAATTCACCTGGACGCCATAGCGGAACCGGCGAAACTCGGCATCGGCGATGTGCCAGCGCTCGCGGCACAGCTCGTCCCACAGCTCGGCGAAGGCGCGCATCTTGCACATTTCGGTAACAAAACGAATTCCCGCATTGACGAAGAAGCTGATCCGCCCGACCGCCGCCGGGAAGTCCGCCGCCGCCACCTGGCCGCTGTCGCGCAACCCGTCCAGCACGGCGATCGCGGTGGCCAGCGCAAAGGCCAGTTCCTGCGCCGGCGTCGCCCCGGCTTCCTGCAGGTGATAGGAACAGACATTGGTCGGGTTCCATTTCGGAACCTCGCGGCAGGCGAAGGCGATCACGTCGTTGGTCAGCTTCAGGCTGGCGGCCGGCGGGAAGATATAGGTGCCGCGCGACAGGTATTCCTTGATCACGTCGTTCTGCGTGGTGCCCGCCAGATCGGCCCGCGCCACGCCCTGCCGCTCGGCCGTGGCGATATAGAGGGCCAGCAGCCAGGCCGCCGGGGCGTTGATCGTCATCGAGGTATTCATGCGGCCCAGCGGGATTTCGGCGAACAGCGCCTGCATGTCGCCAAGATGGCCGATGGGCACGCCGACCTTGCCGACCTCGCCGCGCGCCAGCGGATGATCGGCGTCGTAGGCGGTCTGGGTCGGCAGGTCGAAGGCAACCGAAAGACCGGTCTGGCCGCGTTCCAGATTGGTGCGATAGAGCGCGTTGGACGCGGCCGCGGAGCTGTGCCCCGAATAGGTGCGGATCAGCCAGGGACGATCGCGCTGCACCGCACCAGAAACCGCCTCCGTCCCGCTCTTTTTTCTGTCCGCCATCTGTCCATTTCCGGAGAATACGGTTTCTAATTGCGATCTTCCCGTCAAAACAGACCGAATATGTCTGAACGGAAAATTAATATGAAACATACTTCCGCGTTGTGCAACGCACAATTTTCCTGTAGCGTTTTTGCAGAAGCTAAAAACCTTAACACGGAAATCCGGGACGGTTGAACGATGAGCGAGACTGCAAACGTGATCGACATCACGGCCAATCTGCCGAAGAAGGACCTTTACGAAATCGGCGAGATTCCGCCGCTGGGCCATGTGCCGAAACAGATGTATGCCTGGGCGATCCGCCGCGAACGGCACGGCGAGCCGGAAACCGCCATGCAGGTCGAGGTGGTCGACGTGCCGGCCATCGATCCGCATGAGGTGCTGGTCATGGTGATGTCGGCCGGTGTCAATTACAACGGCGTCTGGGCCGCGCTGGGCACGCCGATCTCGGTCTTCGACGTGCACAAGGCGCCGTACCACATCGCCGGATCGGACGCCGCGGGCATCGTCTGGGCCGTCGGCTCGAAGGTCAAGCGCTGGAAGGTCGGCGACGAGGTCGTGGTGCATTGCAACCAGGACGACGGCGACGACGAGGAATGCAATGGCGGCGACCCGATGTTCTCGCCGACCCAGCGCATCTGGGGCTACGAGACGCCGGACGGCTCCTTCGCCCAGTTCACCCGCGTCCAGGCGCAGCAGTTGATGGCCCGGCCGCGGCATCTGACCTGGGAAGAAAGCGGCTGTTATATCCTGACGCTGGCCACCGCCTATCGCATGCTGTTCGGCCACCGGCCGCATATCCTCAGGCCTGGGCACAACGTGCTGGTCTGGGGTGCCTCGGGCGGGCTGGGCTCGATGGCGACGCAGCTCATCGCCACCGCCGGCGCCAACGCGATCGGCGTGATCTCGGACGAGACCAAGCGCGATTTCGTCATGCAGATGGGCGCGCGCGGCGCGATCAATCGCAACGATTTCAAATGCTGGGGCAGGCTGCCCGATGTCGGCTCGGCGGAATTCAACGACTACATGAAGGAAGTCCGCAAGTTCGGCAAGGCGATCTGGGACCATACCGGCAAGGGTAACGACGTCGATTTTGTGTTCGAGCATCCTGGAGAGGCGACCTTTCCGGTGTCCTGCTTCATCGTCAAGCGCGGAGGCATGGTGGTGTTCTGCGCAGGCACCACCGGCTACAACATCACCTTCGACGCGCGCTTCGTGTGGATGCGGCAGAAGCGCATCCAGGGCAGCCATTTCGCCAACCTGCTGCAGGCCAGCCAGGCCAACCAGCTGGTGATCGAGCGGCGCATCGACCCCTGCATGTCGGAAGTCTTCTCGTGGGACGACATCCCGCGCGCCCACGCCAAGATGCGCGCCAACAAGCACAAGCCCGGCAACATGGCCGTGCTGGTCCAGGCG
>JAHELM010000028.1 GCA_024644185.1 Rhodospirillales bacterium
CATCCGTTCTGGCGGCCTTCTGGTGCACGGTGCGCTGGCCTCGGAACGGGCCGGCATTTATCCAGGGGCTGTTGGATGGCAGCGTGCGGCCAGGCGCGGGACTGCGCGGCGCGCCCGCAATCCACTGATCGGCCCTGCACCGGCGCGGTCACCCCCGTCCGATGAAGGGCATCTTCGTTGCCATGATGGTCATGAACTGGATATTGGCATCCAGCGGCAGCCCGGCCATGTGAACCACGGCGTCGGCGATGTGCCGCAGATCCATCGTCGGCTCGGGTTTCAGGCTGCCATCGGCCTGCGGCACGCCCTTCCGCATGGCCGCCGTCATGTCGGTGGCGGCGTTGCCGATGTCGATCTGGCCGACGGCGATATTGTATTTGCGGCCGTCCAGCGCCGCCGATTTGGTAAGCCCGGTCATGGCGTGCTTGGTGGCGGTATAGGGCGACGAATTGGGCCGCGGCGCATGCGCCGAGATCGACCCGTTGTTGACGATCCGCCCGCCCATCGGGGTTTGCGCCTTGAACACGCGGAAGGCCGCCTGGGTACACAGGAAGGCCGCCGTCAGGTTGATGTCGACCGCCGCCTTCCACTGTTCCACCGTCAGGTCTTCCAGCAATACGCCCGGCGTGAAGATGCCGGCATTGTTGAACAGCAGGTCGAGCCGGCCGAAGCGCGCCGCCGTTTCGGCGAACAGTTGCGCCACGCCCTCCGGCCGCGCCAGGTCCACCGCCACGGCGAGGCCGCGCGCGCCGTCGGCGCCGGCCTGTTTCAGCGTCGCGGCCAGCGCATCCGCCCGCCGCCCGGCGATGGCCACCGACCAGCCCTGTTGCAGCAGGGCCACCGCCGAGGCCCTGCCGATGCCGCCGCTGCCGCCGGTGACGATGGCGACCTTCCCGTTTCCCCCGTTGCCGTCCTTGCCCATGAGCCGTCCTCCCGTTTGTCGGCCGCGCCCGCGCGCCCATCGACGTTCATAGCCCGGCCGGGCGGCCGGATCAATTCGCCACGCGACCCGATACTTTTTCCGGATTCGGCGCTAGGATCGGATATCCCCGAGGATTGCCGCCATGCCCGAGACCCCGACCCTGCCGCAGATCGATGCCGCCACCGCGAGAGCCTGGCTGGAGGCGCGCGAGGCCGTGCTGCTGGACGTGCGCGAGGCCGCCGAATACGAGTTCGAAAACGTGCCCGGCTCGCTCCTGCTGCCGCTGTCCTTCCTCGATGCCGCGACGTTCCCGCCGCTGGGCGGCCACCGCATCGTCGTCATGTGCGCCATGGGCAAGCGCTCGGCCGCCGCGCAGAAGCAGCTCGCCCGGTCCGGTCTGGCCAATATCTACAACCTGGCCGGCGGCATCGACGCCTGGAAGAAGGCCGGCCTGCCCACCCAGGGCGGCAAGTACGAGGCGATGGACTTCAACATCTGACGCCCCGCGTCCCCTCAGCCCCGCCTGAGCTTCGCCGTCGCCGCCGTGTCCACCGCGTCGCCGGCGATGACGACACCGAATTTCCCGGCTGCCTGCGCCGCCGTGTAATAGCCCGCGGCGACGTCGCGCAGCACCGCCCCCGGGTCGCGCAGCATCGGGTTGCCGTAGCCGCCGCCGCCCGGAGTGGAGACGTGGATGCGGTCGCCCTCGCATACGACGATGCCCTGGTCCTTCGACAGATGTGGCGGGATGAAATCCGGCTCGCCCCGGCGCTCGACCATTACCCGGTTGACCCCGCCATCCTTGCCACCCATCGCCCCTTGCGGGCCGGTGCGGCCGTGGTCCATGACGAAGGAGGCGCGGGCATCGCCGCGGCGAATGCTGACCGTGTAATTGACGCCGAACCCGCCGCGTTTCTCGCCGGCTCCGCCCGAACCCTCATGCAGGGAATACCGTTCGATCAGGATCGGATAGCGCTGTTCGATCACCTCGATCGGCGTGGTCTTGGAAATACCGATGGTCGAACAGCCGTTCGACAGTCCGTCGCCGTCCTCGTAACCGCCGTAGCCGCCGCCCGAGATCAGATACAGCACATAGCCGCGCCCGGTCTTCGGGTCGCTGCCGCCCAGCGCGAAATTGCCGCTGGTGCCCGCCGGCGCGGCGAACAACCGGTCGGGCAGGGCCGGGGTCAGGGCGGCGAACACCGCCTCGGCGATGCGCTGGCTGACCTCGGCGGCGCAGCCGGAAACGGGGCGCGGGTATTTCGCATAGAGGAAGGTGCCGTCCGGGTCGGCGATGTGCAGCGGCGCGAAGGTGCCGGCATTGATCGGCACCTCGGGGAAGATGTGCTTGATCGCCAGATAGACCGACGAGCGGGTGGTGGCGATGACGCTGTTCATCGGCCCCTGGCAGGGCGGGCTGGAGCCGGACATGTCGAAATGCAGGTCGGTGCCGGACTTGGCGATCTTCATGTCGATCTTCAGCGGCGCGTCGACCACGCCGTCGGAATCCACCCAGGCCACGCCGTGGTAACTGCCGTCGGGGATGGTGGCGATCCGGGCGCGCATCTGCTGCTCGGCGCGCGCCCGCAATTCGACGATGCAGGCCTCGACCGTATCGCGTCCGTAGCGGTCCAGAAGCGCGGTGAAGCGCCTCTCGCCCACCACCAGCGCCGCCGCCTGCGCCTTGATGTCGCCGATCCGCTGGTCGGCGATGCGGATGTTGGACAGGATGATCGACAGGATTTCCTCGTCCATCACCCCTTGCTTGAACAGCTTGACCGGCGGCAGTCGCAGGCCCTCCTGCTCCACCTCGGTCGCCTTGGCGGAAAACCCGCCGGGCACCATGCCGCCGGTATCCGGCCAGTGCCCGGTATTGGCCAGCCAGGCGAACAGTTCGCCCTTGTAGAAGAACGGCCGGGCGAAGCGCACATCCATCAGATGGGTGCCGCCCAGATACGGGTCGTTGACGATATAGACGTCGCCCGGTTTCAGGTCTTTCGCCCGCTTGATGACCTCGGCGGTGCCGAACTGCATGGTGCCGACGAAAACCGGCAGCCCCAGGTCGCCCTGGGCGATCAGCGCCCCGTCGTCGCGATGGTAGATGCCGTCGGAACGGTCCAGCGTCTCCGAGATCACCGGGCTGAAGGCGGCGCGCACGAAGGCCAGGTCCATCTCGTTGCAGACCTGCTGCAAGCCGCTCTGCACCACGGCGAGCGTGACGGGATCGATGTCGGTCATCGGCGTTTCTCCGGCTGGCGTCGGGTCTTTCGTCCGGGCACACTGAATTTCCTCATGCCGGGGAGGCTCGGGACCGGGAAACAGGGATTTTTCCCGCGACGGACATATTTCCGCGAAGGCATCCGACTGGCGCTCATTCCCCCCTCCCCACATCGACGACCAGATTGCCCATGGCGTCGGCTTGCGCCGTGCAGCCGGGCTCGATGACGCTGGTGGTGTCCATCTGCTCGACGATGGCCGGGCCGGCGATGCGGGTGCCGGGGCCAAAATCGGCGCGACGGTAGATCGGCGTGTCGCGCCAGCCGGCGGTGAACCAGACCCGGCGCGTCGCCACCGGCACCGGGGTTCCGCCGGCGCCGGATGCCGCCAGCGCGCCGATATCGGCATGCGCCCGGCGGCCGATCGCCGCCGTGTGCAGATTGACCAGAACCGGCCGGATTTCAGGCAGATCGACGGCGAAACGGTCCCAATAGGCGCGCGCGAACAGCGCCCGCAATTCGTCGCGGGTCACCAGCGGGCCGGGGATCGGCACCGTCAGGATATGGCTCTGGCCCTGAAACTGCATGTCGGCCTCGAAGACATGGCGGATATCCGTGACCTCCACGCCCTCGCGGGCGATGGTGGCGCGGCCCTCTTCCATCTGCGCCTCGACGATGCGGCGAACCTCATCCATGTCCAGATCGCCGACCCGCGTGTTCACGGTGTTGACGTAGTCGTGCCGCACATCGGCGACGACGCAGCCGATGGCGTTGGTGATGCCCGGCCGGGCCGGGATCAGCACCTTCGGTATCCCCAGCTCGCGCGCCAGGGCCACGGCGTGCAGCGGCCCGGCGCCGCCGAAGGCGAACAGCGCGAAATCGCGCGGATCGTGGCCGCGCGCCAGCGACACCATGCGCAGCGCACCGGCCATGCGCGCATTGGCCACCTGAACGATGGCCGCCGCCGCCGCATCGGTGTCCAGCCCCAGCGGCGCGCCGATCGTCTCGCCGATGACGGCGCGGACATGATCCAGCGTCACCCTGTTGTCGACCGCCAGCAGCGCGTCCGGGTTCAGTCGGCCCAGCGCCAGATTGGCGTCGGTGATGGTTGGTCTCTCGCCGCCGCGGCCATAGCAGATCGGCCCCGGCCTGGCGCCGGCGCTCTCCGGCCCGACCTGCAGCATGCCCGCTTCGTCGACCCGGGCGATCGAGCCGCCGCCGGCGCCGATCGTGTGCACGTCGACCATCGGCACATGGATGGGCATGGCATATTCCAGCTCCAGCTCGGAGCTGACCTGCGCGATGCCGCCGCGGATCAATCCGACATCGCAGCTGGTGCCGCCCATATCGTAGGTCAGCAGATCGGGAAAGCCGCCCCGCGCCCCGGCATGGGCCGCCGCCATCACGCCCGAGGCCGGGCCGGACATCACCGTGTTGACCGCGTGCTCGGCGACGATGCCGGCGGCCACCGTGCCGCCATTGCCCTGCATGACCAGCAGGTCATGGCCGTAGCCGCGTCCCGCCAGTTCGGCGCTCAGTCGCCCGATATAGCGGTGCAGCACCGGTTGCACGGCGGCATTGACGGCGGCGGTGACGCCGCGCTCGTATTCCCGGTATTCCGACAGGATGGCGTGACCCATGGTGACGAAGCCGTTCGGCCAGATCTCCAGCGCGATCTCCGCCGCCCGGCGCTCATGCGCCGGATTGCGGTAGGCATGCAGGAAATGGATCACCAGCGCCTCGCAGCCGCGCTCCAGCAGGAACCGGCAGGCCGTTCGCACATCGTCCTCGTCCAGCGGCACCAGCACGTCGCCCTCGGCGTCCATGCGCTCGTCGACCTCCAGCCGCAACTCGCGCGGGATCAGCGGCACGAACTGCCCCTTCAACCCATAGGCGTTCGGCCGGGTGCGCCGGCCCAGCTCCAGCACGTCGCGGAAACCCCTTGTGGTGATCAGCCCGACGCGCGCCAGCTTGCGTTCCAGCAGCGCATTGGTGGTGGCGGTGGTGCCGTGCACGATGGTTCGTACCTGCGCCAGGTCGACCCCGGTCTCGGCGATCGCCGCCAGCACCCCGAAGGCCTGGTTGTCCGGCGTGGTCGGCACCTTGGCCACGCGCGCCACGCCGTCCGCTCCGATCAGCACCAGATCCGTGAAGGTGCCGCCGACATCGACGCCGATGATATGTCCCGCCATGAACCCTCGCCCCGTTACGCCGGCGCCAGCTTAGCCCAGAACACCCGCCGGTTTCAAAACCGTTTGTGTGCAAGCGGTGGCGGGCGTTCAGGGTCGCCGCCACTGATGGTTAACTTTTCCTTTACGATGGCGTAGGATGGCGGCTCACGACAAGAATCCAGGGAGGAAAATATGAGCAAGATCCTGAAAGAGGTCCTCGACGCCAACAAGAAGTATGTCAAGTCATTCGGTGACAAGGGCAAGCTTGCAATGCCGCCGGCCCGCGCCTTCGCCATCCTGACTTGCATGGATGCGCGGCTCGATCCGGCGAAATATGCGGGCCTGGCCGAGGGCGACGCGCATGTCATCCGTAATGCTGGCGGCCGCGCCAGCGACGACGCGATCCGTTCGCTGGTGATCTCGTACAAGCTGCTGGGCACCCGCGAATGGTTCGTCATCCACCACACCAATTGCGGCATGGAGACCTTCACCGACGATATCATGCGCAACCTGCTGGCCAAGAGTCTGCAGACCGCCTCGCTCGGCAAGGGCGGCTGGAAGGATGTCGGCAAGGGACCGGGCTCGGCCGAGGCGATGTATATCGACTGGCTGACCATCAGCGACAACGCCAAGAGCGTGGTGAGCGACGTGCAGCGTATCCGCAATCACCCGCTGGTACCGAAATCGATCCCGATCCATGGCTATATCTACGACGTCGCCACCGGCAAATTGTTGGAAATCAAGGAAGCCACCAAGGCCGGCAAGGCCGCCTGAACCCGTTTCCGGTATCATTTCGGGGTCAGTTTCGGGGTCAGGCTTGCTTTTCTTGCATTATTTTTGTCGTCGCCGACAATCGGCCAGCAGACGGAAACACTGCAAGAACCGCGGGGTCTGACCCCGTGGTCCCCACTTAACGGCCTCTTGCTTCAAGGTGGCGAACGCATCCGGGCGACGCAATAATGCAAGAAAAGCAAGCCTGACCCCATCCTAACGCAGACCGTCCTTGCCGCCGATTTCGTCGTGGCGCAGGCCGCCGACGCGTTCGTGCACGCGGGTGCCGGTGGTCATGACCAGGGCGTAGACGATTTCGCCGGCGCGCGGTGCATCGGGGATGCCCACCTCCATGGCGTCGAAATGGCTGCGCACATAGGCCGCGTCCACATGGCCGATCGGCACGTCGAGCCGGGCGCCCATGCCGCCGACCTTCTTGGCCGAGGGGACGATCGCCTTGGCCCCGCCCAGAAGCTCGCGCATGGCATAGCCGCCGGGCACATGCCACAACGCACCGTGTTCCAGCTCGCCCGCCTCGCCGACGATGGCGCCCTTGCCATAGGCCTGGATGCGTTTCGGATCGCCGCCCAGCGCCGTCAGCAGCCGCCGCGACATCTCCAGCCCCAGCGGCTTCAGCGCCTCCATCATCGGCACGATGTCCGGCTCGTAGCGCCCCGCATAGGGGTTGGCAATGACCGCCAGCACGGCGGCGCGGCGCGCCGGCACCGCCGGCGGCGGGCCGCCCTCGTGAAAGATCTCGTCGATCACGGTGACGATCTTGCGGACCCTGATTTCGACCATGTGCCCTCCCGTGCCACGCCAGTCGGCGCGATTGCCGCCAGCCCCTCGCCCTCCACCCGGATCGCGCCGGCCAGCGCCAGCACCGCCGCGTGGATCAATCCCTGTTCCCGCATCGCCCGCGCCGCCGCCAGCCCGGCGTCCAGCGCCTCGGCCACCGCATCCGCCCCGAGCCGGCCGACCGAGACCGTGACCGGCAGATTGCCGAGATCGCTGTCCGGATCGAGCTGCCTGGCCGGCATCCGGCGAACCGCCGCGTGGTCGACATTGACCGCGTTGCCGATCAGCGTCGCCGCCGCGTCCGCCGCCGCCGCATCCGCCGCCAGCACGGTCACCGCGTCGGCGATGCCCAGGCTGAGGCTGCGGCCGCCCTGGCCGCTGGTGGCGATGCCGCGTACCGGCATGGCGTGGCCAATGCGAAACGAACCCAGCGGCGCCGGCCGGTCTGGTCGCGCCACCACGCCGGCGGCGAAATCCTGCCCCGGCGCCAGGTGCAGGGCGATGTCGCCGCCATTGTTGACATAGGCCCGCATCAGCCGCCGGCCGCGCAGCATCGCCGCCAGGACCTCGTCGGCCACCGCGCCGGCCACCGCCGCCATCGGCGTGACATAGGCGGGACGATGCCGCGCCACCGCGCGGACCATCCGGCGCGCCACCGGGCCGGTAAAGCCGGATTCCGCATCGCCGGCGACGATCGCCCGGCGCAGTGCCAGGAGTTCCGCCACCAGCTCGTCCAGAATCGTGCGAAACCGGGTCGCTGCCTGGCGATAGGCGGCGGCAACCTGCGCCGGCTCGCCGAAGCCTTCGACGATCAGGTCGATCGGCCCGTGATTGAGATGCAACCGCCGCTTGTCCGGCAGCAGGGCGATTTGCGGGGCGGAACCGTGCATGTCAGCGGCCCTTCCGGCCCGCGGGACCCGGCCGGTCCAGCGGCCAGGGATTATCGTCCCGCCAGGCGGCGGACCGGGTCTGCGCGGTGGCCATGATGTCGCCGAGATCGCGGATCGCCTCCATGTAGCCGCCAAGCTCCCGGTAGTCCTCGCGCCGCAGGGTGAATTCGATCGGCGCGACCAGCGCGGGCGTCGGCACCGAGCCGAAGGAATTGTCCGGCATGCGCATGACATCCACCATCAGCGTGATGCCGCCGCCCGGCCAGACATGGACCGGCGCGCCGCCGCAGGTGACGCGGGTCAGCGCGTCGCGCACCGAACGGGTCAGGCGCACCGGGTTTTCCGTCACTCCGGCGCGCAACGAACCGCCGGCCCCGGCCATGAACAGGATACTGGTCAGGGCCGGTTCGCAGTTCTCGCCGATCCGCTCGATGGCGGCGACGACTCCCGGCGGCATGTCCGTCCTTGCCGGCCGCAAGTCGTCGTCCAGCACGTAATATCCGGAATCCTGGCCGGTGGTGCTGACCATCAGCAGGCGCAGGCCGGGCCAGGCGGTCTGTGGATCGATCTTCTCGACAATGCTCAACGGGTCGGTGACGTCGGTGCCGCCCCAGCCGGTACCGGGACTGGCCACCTGGAAATAGCGGCCCGGGGTGGAGCGCCGGCCGCGCACCCGGATGCCGGCCGACGGCAGGTCGAGGAACTTGCCCGCCTGGTGTTCGGTCAGCACGCCGGTGATGTGGTCGTCGACGACGATCACCTCGTCGGCCAGCCCCACCCATTGCCGGGCGAACATGCCGATGGCGGCCGAGCCGCAGCCGACGCGCATGCGCGCCTCTTCCACCCCGTCGACGACGGGCGGCATTCCCGCCTGCAATTCCAGCCGCGCGCCGCCATCGACCTGAACCTCGAGGCGGCCCCTGTTGCACAGCGTCAGCACCGAATTGCAGGTGACGACGCCTTCCTTCTTGCTGCCGCCGGTCAAATGCCGCACGCCGCCCAGCGCCAGCATCTGCGAGCCGTATTCGGCGGTGGTCACATGGCCGATCTGCTCGCCCTGGCAGCGCACCGCCGCCTGCTCCGGGCCGATGAAGCGGTCGGTGTCGATCTTCACCTTGACGCCGCAATAGCTGAAGATGCCCTCGGTGACCACGGTCACCATGTCGACGCCGCGATGCGTGCTGGCGACGATGAAGGGGGCCGGCTTGTAGTCGGGATAGGTGGTGCCGGCGCCGATGCCGGTGATGAAGCGACCGCCGCGCGGCGCCAGGCTGCCGTCCCAGTCCTCGCTCTCGCCCAGGAAGGGCACCAGGCCGGTCTCGGCCGCCACGGCCCGTTCGGCGATCACCACCGGGTCCAGCCGCGCCAGCCGCCCCCCGACATTGCCGTAGCGGTCGCAGGCGCCGCTGCGCCCCTCGCGGATTCGGCACAGGACCGGACAGGCATCGCAGGTGACGATGTCGGCATCCGGGTCCTGGCGCCGATCAGCCATGTCCGGCCGCCTTCAGTGCCGCGCGGATGCGGGCCGGCGTGGCCGGAACCTCGGCGATGCGGACACCCGTCGCATGTTCGATGGCACCCAGGATCGCCGGCGCGGTCGGGATCAGGGCGTGCTCGCCGATGCCCTTGGCGCCGATCGGGCTGGACGGTTCCGGGTCCTCGACCAGAATCACCTCGACCGGCGGCACGTCGCCGATGGTCGGCACCAGATAATCATGCAGATTCTCGGTCCGTCCGGGAATGTATTCCTCCATCAGCGCCAGACCGATGCCCTGGGCGACGCCGCCCTCGATCTGGCCTTCAAGCTGCTGCGGGTTGATGGCCCGGCCGACGTCATGCGCCGCGGCGACGCGCAGCACCCGCACCCGGCCCAGCTCCATGTCGATCTCGATCTCGGCGATCTGCGCGCCGAAGCCCCAGGCGCCGTACGGCTTGCCCTGGCGGTTTTCGTCGAGCGGCGTGGTCGGCGGATCGAAGCTGCCCTTGCCGCGCAGCACGTCGCCGTTGCGGTCGGGCGGCAGCGCGCGCAGGTCGATCTCGTGCATGGCGGCGCCGTCATGCACGGCGATCCGGCCCGGCAG
Organism: Rhodospirillales bacterium; assembly: GCA_024644185.1. GTDB lineage: Bacteria > Pseudomonadota > Alphaproteobacteria > UBA8366 > JADFVY01 > JAHELM01. Next base: position 9,850 of record JAHELM010000028.1, read on the forward strand.
CACCTCGACCGTCGCGCCGGGTCCGCCATTGGTCAGGCGCAGGATGCGGTCGCGCAGGTCGCGCCCGGCATTGGCCGCGGCACCCCCCGACACATAGGTCTGGCGCGAGCCCGAGGTCTTGCCGGCATCCGCCGTGCGGTCGGTATCGCCCATGACATAGCCGATCCGGCCGGCAGGGATACCCAGCGCGTCGGCGGCGATCTGCACCATCACCGTGTTCGCGCCCTCGCCGATATCGACGGCGCCGTTGTACAGCGTCACCTTGCCGTCACGGTCGATGCCGATGCTCATGGTCGAAGGGTTGGACATGGCGGTGTTGCCGCAGCCGTACCACACCGTGCCGATGCCGACACCGCGCCGCGGCGCCCCGCTGGACGTACGGTTATACGCCTCGGCCGCCGCCCGCCAGTCGCGCCAGCGCGGCGCCAGCGCCGCCAGGCAGGCGGGCAGGCCGGCGCTGGCCTCCAGCACATGGCCGGTGGAAATCGCATCGCCGGCCGCCAGCGCGTTCAGCCGCCGCATCGCCAGCGGATCGAGACCGCATCGTGCCGCCAGCGCATCCATCGCCGCCTCATGCGCCAGCGCCGCCTGCGGCACGCCGAAGCCGCGGAACGCACCCGATGGCGGCGCGTTGGTCAGGATCGCCCGGCTGGCGGCGCGGATATTTGGAACCCGGTACGGGCCGCAGGCATGGATCGGCACCCGGTCGGCGACGGTCGGCCCCCAGGAGGCATAGGCGCCGGTATCGAAATCGCCGGTAAAGTCGTAGGCCAGCATCCGCCCTTGCGCGTCGCAGCCAGCCCGCACGCTGAGCCGCGACGGATGCCGCTTGGTTGTCGAGGCCATCGATTCCGGCCGCGTGTACGTGCAGCGTACGGGCCGGTCCAGCAGCCAGGCGGCCACGGCGATCAGCGGCTGTACCGACTGGTCCAGCTTGCCGCCGAAGCCGCCGCCGCAGGCCGAGGGGACAATGCGCACGCGGTCCGGCGAAATCCCGAGCACGTTCGCCGTCTCGTCGCGGTCCATATAGGGCGACTGGGTGGTGACGAACATCTCCAGCCGGTCGCCATCGCGTCGCGCCCAGCCGGCTTCGGGCTCGATATAGGCGTGCTCGACGAAATGGGTTCGCGTGGCGATCTCGACGCTATGCGCCGCCGCGCGGAGCCCGGCCTCGACATCGCCGCGCAGCAGGCGGCCGCGGGCCAGGACATTGCCCTTCCGGTCGGCGTGGATCGGCGGCGCGTTCGCCTCCAGCGCCGCATCGATGCCACTCAGGGGCGACAGCACGTCCCATTCGATCGGCAGATCCTCGTCGCGGATCGCCCGGATCGTCGCCTGGTCGCCGACCAGCGCCGCCACCGCCTCGCCGCGAAACCGCACATGGCGCTCGGCGAAGACCGGCCAGTCCTTCAGGTCGGGATAGATGCCCGTGCCGTTATGGCCGGGCACGTCGGCGGCGGCGAGTACCCGCGCCAGCCCAGGGAACCGGGCATGCAGCGGCGCCAGGTCGCCGATGGCAAAGCGCGCGCTGGCATGCGGCGACCGCACGGCGCGCAGCCACAGCGCATCCTCCGGCGCCTGGTCGGCGGCGAAGATTTCGCGCCCCTCGACCTTGGCCCGCCCGTCGACCTTGGGCATGGAGGCGCCGATGGCGCGGCCCGCCGCCGGCATCGCGGGCGCGGCATCGCGTCCGGCATCCAGCACCGCGGCAACGATCTTGCGATAGCCGGTACAGCGGCACAGCACGCCGCCCAGCGCTTGCGCGACCTGCGCCTCGTCCGGCCTTGCCACCTGGCGCAGCAGCGCCGCCGAGGCCATCAGCATGCCCGGCGTGCAGATACCGCATTGCGCCGCGCCGTTGCGGTGGAAGGAGTCCTGCAGCCGCCGCATCGCCGGGTCGCGGTGCAGCCCCTCCACCGTCTCGACGCTGCATCCGTCGGCCCGCGCCGCCGGGACCATGCAGGCGCAGACCGGGGCGCCGTCCAGCAGCACCGTGCAAGCCCCGCAATCGCCGGCGTCGCAGCCTGTCTTGGTGCCGGTCAGGCCCAGATCCTCGCGCAGCACATCCGACAGCCGGCGCATCGGCGGCACGTGCGTTTCGCGCATTTTGCCGTTCACGGAAAAGCGCATTTTGATCTCCGCGGTCATGCCGCCAGTTCCCTCAGCGCCCGGCGCAGCAAGACCGGAACCGCATCCAGCCGGTAGAACGCATCGGCGCGCACGTCGTCGATCGGGCTGAGCGGCGATAGCTGTTCCGGCGCCACCAGATCGGCCAGATCCGGCCCGATGCGGCGTCCGGTCAGCGCGGCCTCCAGCGCCGGCAGGCGGCACGCCACCGGCGAGCAGGCGCCGACCGCCAGCCGCGCCGCCGCGACCGTGCCGTCCGGCGCCGG
>JAHELM010000399.1 GCA_024644185.1 Rhodospirillales bacterium
CCCGGCGACGGCGACATAGAGACGTACCGGCTCATACCAGGCCATCAGCAGCTCGCCGCCGAAGATCGTCAGCAGGATCTTGTTGCAGACCGGACAGGCGATGCCCAGGAAGGTCAGGATGCCGCCGGCGCCCGCCCCCTTGGCCGGACAGAACGGCCGGCGGATCGCCACCCAGACGCCGCCCAGCAGCGCGGTAACCGCCAGCAATCCGATCTCCCAGCCGCCGGCCGGGGTCATGCGGACGAATAGCGGGTTCGGCCACAGCGCCGCGACCGTGCCGAGCAGCAGGAACCCGCCGGACGCCACGGCGAGTCCGGCGAGAATGCGCCGCGCCCCTGCCCGGTTCATGCCGCGCCCGCGTAAAGCGGCGGGCGGCGGGCAGACCAGCGGCATTCGACCTCGATCCGCGCGGCCAGCGCCAGCAGGATATGGTCCTCGCCCTGCCGGCCGACGAGTTGGATGCCGATCGGCATGCCGTCGGGCGCTTGGTACATCGGCAGGCTGGCAGCCGGCTGGCCGGTGACATTGAACAGTTCCGAGAACGGGGCGAAGCCGTAGCCGGCGCGCATCCAGGTATCGAAGTCGAAATCCTCCGACCGCCCGTCGATGGCGCCCAGCGGCGGCGGCATGGTGGCGGTGGCCGGGGTCAGGATCATGTCGAAGCCGGCAAAATGCCCTTCCATGGCGACCGAGGCCGCATGCACCCGCCGCCGTGCCGCCATGTAATCGATGGCGCCCAGCCCGGACATCCGCTGGTAGATGGCGCGGCTCAACCGCTCGATTTCTTCCGGTCCGGGCTCGCGGCCGAGTTCCACCGCGCGGGCGCGGATATCGGCGGCGATGTCCAGCATCCACATCAGGGTCGAGGCATCGCCCATATCGGCTTCCGCGGGAAATTCCGCTGTCTCGACCCGATGACCCATGGACTCCAGCAGATTTGCCGCCCGCCCGGTCGCCTCGGCAATCGCGGGATCCACCGGGGCGCCGCCGGGCGCGCCGAGGACCAGCGCGATGCGCAAACCTTCCGGCGGGCGGTCGAGTGCGGCGAGGAACGAGGGCACCGGCCGTCCCACATGATACGGGCTGCCCGGCGCCGGCCCGGCCGAGACATCCAGAAAGGCGGCGCTGTCGCGCACCGAGCGGGTCAGCACATGGTCGCTGTTCAGCCCGGCGCCGAGTTCCGCATACCAGGGGGCGAGCGGGATGAACCCGCGCGAGGGCTTCAGCCCGAACAGCCCGCAGCAGGCGGCGGGAATGCGGATCGAGCCGCCGACATCGGTGCCATGCGCCGCCGGCACCATGCCCGCGGCCACCGCCGCCGCCGCGCCGCCGCTGGAACCGCCGACCGTGAGCGCCGGATTCCAGGGGTTGAGGGTCGGCCCGCGGAACAGCGGCTCGGTGACGAAATCGGCGGCGAATTCGGGCGTGTTGGTCTTGCCGGCAAAGACCAGCCCGGCGGCCCGCCAGCGGCCGATCAGGGCACTGTCGGCGCGCGGCCGGGCATCGGCGAAGAAGCGCGACGAAAAGGTCGTCGGCCATTCGGCGACGAACAGGTTCACGTCCTTCACCAGGAACGGCACGCCGGCCAGCGGCGCCGCCCGGTCAACCCGCCCGGCGGTGGCGCGGGCGCGATCGAAACCGGCCAGCACGATGGCGTTCAGCCGGGGATTCAGCGCCTCCATCGCGGCGATGGCGGCCGCCGTCACCGCTGCCGCGGAAACCGCGCCGGACCGCACCAGCCCGGCCAGCGCCACCGCATCCTGGCTGGAATATTCATCGACACGCATTGGAGTCCCCCCAAAAAGAACAAGACCGCGCCGCCGGCCCCCGCCGGCGGGCTTACACCGCTCTCCGGTCGGAGCGTGGCGCCCGCCCGAACAGGTCGCGGTAGCGCTTGGAAAAATGCGACGCCGAGGCAAAGCCGCAGGCCACCGCCACGTCCAGCACCGACATCGTGGTTTCGCGCAGCAGGGCGCGGGCGCGTTTCAGGCGCAGTTCCAGATAATAACGCGCCGGCGGCATGGCCAGGTATTTGCGGAACAACCGCTCCAGCTGCCGGCTCGACAGGCCGACCGCGCGCGCCAGGGCCGACGGCGCCAGCGGCCCTTCGAGATTGTCCTCCATCAGCTTGATGGCGGCCACCAGCTTCGGATGGCTCTGCCCCAGGCGCATGCGCAGCGCCATGCGCTGGCGATCGGTCGGTTCGCGGATGCGGTCCAGGATGAACTGGTCGGACACCGCCGCCGCCAGATCGTGCCCGTGCTGCTGGCGGATCAGCCGCAGCATCATGTCCATCGACGCGGTGCCGCCGGCACAGGTGAAGATCGGCCCGTCGATCTCGAACAGATCGTCGGTGACCTCGATTTCGGGGAATTCCTCGATGAAGCTGGGGATATGCTCCCAGTGCAGGGTACAGCGCCGGCCCTGCAACAGCCCGGCGCGCGCCAGCAGGATCGGCCCGCCGCTGATGCCGCCGATCTGTGTGCCGTTGCGGGCCAGCCGGCGCAGCCAGGCGTACAGCCTGTCGCTTTGCGACGCATCCGAACCGGTGCCGGCACACAGGATCACCGCGGGAAACCGGTCGACCTCGGCCCAGGCCCGTTCGGGCAACACCGGAATGCCGTTGCTGGCGCGTACCGGTTCGGCGCTTTCGGCAAAGATGTGCCATTCGTAAAGCTGCCGCCCGGACAGCCGGTTGGCCGCGCGCAACGGTTCGACGGCCGAGGCGAAGGCCATCATCGAAAAATTCGACATCAGGCAGAAACCGATATGCTGCGGCAGTGTCTCCGGCGGCCCCTTGAACATGGCGGGCTGCGCCTCCCCCTCGATTTTGCCCGGACCATAGCAGAGCCGCGCGGCGATGGGCATCAAAATTGTACGATACTGCCGTCTGCGTGTCGCCGACGGGCCGATAACAGCGAATTGCCGGATCGCCGCATCGTGCTACCATCGACCGCCTCGGGAGCAGGCGAGGAGGCAGAGACCATGAACAAGCCCGTATGCGCCATCGTCGGCGTCGGCCCCGGCAATGGCGCGGCCTTCGCGCGGCGGTTTTCCGTCGGCGGCCATGCGGTGGCCCTGCTGGCGCGCGGCGGCGAGACCACGGACCGGCTGGCGGCGGAATTGCCGGACAGCCGGGTCTGGCGCTGCGACGCCGCCGACGAGGACGCGATCGTGCGCTGCTTCGGCGAAATCCAGAGCGGAATGGGTGCGGTCGAGACGCTGATCTACAACGCCGGCGCCGGCCTCTGGGGCTCGGT
>JAHELM010000400.1 GCA_024644185.1 Rhodospirillales bacterium
GCCGGGCTGGCCGAGGGTGCGGTGGCGGCGGTGGGTTCGCTGTATCTCAAGGCCGACGAAGCAGCCGTTCTTGCCCTCGCCGATACGATGGGTGTGCCCGCGCGGTTTTCGATGCAGCGGAACTGGAGGCCGAGACGCCGCGTCTCGCCACCCCGTCCGACGTGGTCTTTGCCGAGGTTGGCTGCCACGGCGTCGCCGAGGGCGCGGCGCTGGCCCTGGCCGGCACCGAGGGCGAACTGGTGGCGCCGAAGCGCAAATCGCCCCGCGCCACCTGTGCCGTGGCGCGCGCGGCCCGGCCCATCGACCCGGCCATGCGCGGCCTGGCGCGCGGGCGGCTGGTCATCGTCGGTATCGGGCCGGGCGCCGCCGAATGGCGCACGCCGCAGGCGACGATGGCGCTGGCCGAGGCCGATACGGTGGTCGGCTACGGTCTGTACCTCGATCTCGTCGGCGATCTGATCGCGGGGAAACCCCGGCACGGATCGGAACTGGGCGAGGAAGAGGCGCGCGTGCGCATCGCGCTCGACCTGGCGGCGGAGGGGAAATCCGTCGCCCTGGTGTGTTCCGGCGACCCCGGCATCTACGCCCTGGCGACGCTGGCATTCGAGTTGCTGGAGCGTGGCGGGCGGGCCGACTGGACCCGGCTGGAGGTTACGGTGGCGCCCGGCATTTCCGCCCTGCAGGCGGCGGCCGCCCGTGCCGGCGCGCCGCTGGGCCATGATTTCTGCGCGATTTCGCTGTCCGACCTGCTGACCCCGCGGGCCACCGTCCTGGCGCGGCTGCAAGCCGCCGCCGAGGCCGATTTCGTCACCGCGATCTATAATCCCCAGAGCAAGACCCGCCGCGCCCTGCTGCCCCGGGCCAGGGCGATTTTCGCCGCCCATCGCCCGCAAGAGACCCCGGTGATTCTCGCCCGCAACCTCGGCCGCGCCGACGAGACGGTGACGGTCACCACGCTGGCCGAATTCGACACCGCCGGCGTCGACATGCTGACGCTCGTCATGATCGGCAGTTCCCAGACCCGCAAAACCCCCGCCGGCCGCGTCTACACGCCGAGGGGCTATGCCGGAAAGCAAAAGCCACTCGACGACCGGGCTTGGTGACAAGGTCGCGGGAAGGGGAATATGGGGATGCGGGGGGATATGGGGATGCCGAACGCCAGCCCGGACGATTCCGTTACCGGGTCGATCATCGAGTGCATTATCGAGGTGCACCGGAAGCTCGGTCCCGGATTTCTTGAATCGGTTTACCGCAATGCGCTGGAGATCGAGTTGAGGCACCACAAGCTGCAGGTCGACCGGGAGAGAGAGCTTACGATCCTCTACGACGGCGAGATCGTTGGCCGGCACAGGCTGGACCTGGTAGTGGAAAATACAGTCGTTATCGAACTCAAGACCGTCGAAAGCTTGAGCAAGGCGCATTACGCGCAGATACGCTCCTACCTGGCGGCAAGCGGCATGAAGCTCGGTCTTCTGGTCAATTTCTCGGCCTTCAAGGCCGATTTTCGACGAGTAAACGTACAATGATAATCTCCCTCTCTCCCTCATCCCCCTTTCCCCCCTCCTCAACCCGAGAGCCACGCGCCGGTCTCGATCGGAGCCTCGCATGACCGTCCATTTCATCGGCGCCGGGCCGGGAGCCGCGGATTTGATCACGGTGCGCGGGCTGCGGCTGATCCAGCGCTGCCCGGTGGTGCTGTTCGCCGGATCCCTGGTGCCCGAGGAAATCGTGGCGGCGGCGCCGGCGGGGGCGCGGGTGATCGATACCGCGCCGATGCATCTCGACGAGATCGTCGCCGAAATGCAGGCCGCGCATGCCAGGGGCGAAGACGTCGCGCGGGTGCATTCGGGCGATCCCTCGCTTTACGGCGCGACGGCCGAGCAGATGCGCCGGCTGGATGGGCTGGGCATTCCCTACGACGTGACGCCCGGCGTGCCGGCCTTCGCGGCGGCGGCGGCGGCGCTGGGGGCCGAGCTTACGCTGCCGGGCATCAGCCAGACGGTGATCCTGACCCGCACCGCGGTGCGCGCCTCGGCGATGCCGGACGGCGAGGATCTGGCGACGCTGGGGCGCAGCGGCGCGACGCTGGCGATCCATCTGTCGGTCAACAACCTGGCCAAGGTGGTGCGCGAGCTGACGCCGCTCTACGGCGCCGATTGCCCGGTGGTGGTTGCCTATCGCGTCTCGTGGCCGGACCAGCAATTCCTGCGCGGCACGCTGGCCGATATCCGCGACCGGGTGAAAGCGGCGGGGTTCACCCGCACGGCGCTGATCCTGGTCGGGCGCGCGCTGGCCGACCGCGATTTCGCCGAAAGCCGCCTCTATGCCGCCGACCATCACCACGTGCTGCGCCCCACCAGGGGCAAGCCCGGGGCGCGCTAAAGCCGGGCGGCGATCCAGGCCAGCGCCCGCGCCACGTCGGGAACGGCGTCGCCGCCTTCCGTCGGCGGCCGCTCGATCATGATCACCGACAGGCCGAGCTTGCGGGCCGCCGCGATCTTGGGATAGGTCGCCATGCCGCCGCTGTTGCGGCTGACCACGATCTCGATCGCGTTGTCCTGCAACAGCGCCAGCTCGTCGGCCTCGCGAAAGGGGCCGCGGCCGACCGTCACGGTGCAGCCCGGAATTGGCGCCGCCGCCGGCGGGTCGGCCAGGCGCAGCACGACCGAAGCCCCGTCCAGGTTCCGGAACGCGGCAACCTCGTTCGCGCCCAGCGCCAGGAAGGCGCGCAGGCCCATTTCCGCCAGAATTTGCGCCGCGTCGGCGATACCGGTGGCCGGAATCCAGTCGTCCCCGGCCCGCCGCGGCCACGGCGGGCGGACCAGCATGAGGCGTTCCACCCCGGCGGCCATGCAGGCCGCGCGCGCATTGGCCGAGATCGTGTCGGCGTAAGGGTGGGTCGCGTCGACCAGCATGGTCACCGCCTCGGCGCGCAGGAATTCCGCCAGACCCTCGGCGCCGCCGAAACCGCCGATCCGGATCAGGCCCGGCGGCAGTCGGGGATTCCGGGTACGGCCCGCCAGCGACGAGGTGACACGCAGTCCCGTGCCGAAGCGCGTCACCGCCGCCTCGGCCAGCGCCGCGCCCTCGCCGGTGCCGCCCAGGATCAGCAGATGCGGCTTGCTCACGGTCCGGCCCGCCCGATCACGCATCCAGCGCGGTCGACGGCCAGCACATCGAGGGCGATGCCGCCGGCCAGCGTGGCCAGGGCAGTCTCGCGCGCCCGCCTGGCCACCAGATCGGCGAGCGGCCGCCCG
>JAHELM010000401.1 GCA_024644185.1 Rhodospirillales bacterium
TGGACCGCACGGGTGCTGACCCTGTTCCCGGAAATGTTCCCCGGGATGCTTGGCCAGTCGCTGGCCGGCAAGGCGCTGGAGCGCGGCCTCTGGGCGCTGGAGACGATCGATATTCGCGACTTCGCCACCGACCGGCATCGCACCGTGGACGATACCCCCTTCGGCGGTGGCGCCGGCATGGTGATGCGCCCGGATGTCGTCGATGCGGCGCTGGCCCACGCAATCGCCGCCGATGCGGCGGCTGGCGGCGGATCGCCGGTGATCTATCTCACTCCGCGCGGACGCGTCCTCGATCAGGCGCGCGTGCGCGCGCTGGCGGGGGGACCGGGGGCGATCCTGCTGTGCGGGCGCTATGAGGGGGTCGACCAGCGGGTTCTGGAGGCCCGTGAGGTCGAGGAGGTGAGCCTCGGCGATTTCGTGCTGTCGGGCGGAGAGCCCGCCGCCGCCGTGCTGATCGATGCCTGCGTGCGTCTGCTGCCGGGGGTGATGGGCGCGGACGAATCGCTGGTCGAGGAGAGTTTCGAGGCCGGATTGCTGGAATATCCGCACTACACACGGCCCGCCGAATGGTGCGGCCGGGTCGTGCCCGAGATCCTGCTGTCCGGCCATCACGAGAAGATTCGCGCCTGGCGACGGGCGCAGGCGGAACGGATAACCCAGGCGCGACGACCCGATCTCTGGGCACGTTACGGCGGCGGTGCCGCGCCGCCTGAACGGAATCGGGCCAAATAGACTCAGTTCGCAGATTTTTTAACCGCTACACAGTCACACATCAAAGAGTGTCGAGGACCAAGCCATGAATACGATCGAAAAGCTGGAGCTGGAGCAGATCGAGAAGCTGACCGCCGAGCGGCCGGTGCCGAAATTCCAGCCCGGCGACACGCTGCGCGTGAACGTCAAGGTTATCGAAGGCACGCGCGAGCGCGTTCAGGCCTTCGAGGGCGTCTGCATCGCCCGCAAGAATTCGGGCATCAACAGCAACTTCACCGTCCGGAAGATTTCATACGGCGAGGGCGTCGAGCGCGTGTTCCCGCTGTACAGCCCGCGCATCGACTCGATCGTCGTGGTTCGCCAGGGCGATGTCCGCCGCGCCAAGCTGTATTACCTGCGCGGCCGCCGCGGCAAGTCGGCTCGTATCGCCGAGCGTACCGTGCGGCGCGACCGTGACACCGAGGCGGCTGCGCCGGAAAAGGCCGAGACCGGCGAGAGCTGAGATCGGGATCCGGACAGCCGAAGCAGGCTGTCCGGCCGCCAGGCATCGGAGACAGGAAACCGCCGGTCCGGAGGGACGGGATTCGTCCGTCCGGGCCGCTTTGTTCGGAAGACGGGAACGCCCATGGCCAAGCCACGCACGCTATTCGACAAGATCTGGGACAGCCACGTCATCGACCGTCAGGACGACGGCACCTGCCTGATCTATATCGACCGGCACCTTGTGCATGAAGTCACCAGCCCCCAGGCCTTCGAGGGGCTGCGGATGACCGGACGCAAGGTGCGGCGGACCGATGCGACCCTGGCGGTGGCCGACCACAACGTGCCGACCACCGACCGGTCGCACGGAATCGCCGACGAGGAAAGCCGCATCCAGGTGGAGACCCTCGAGGCGAATTGCCGCGATTTCGGCGTTCCCTATTACGGAATGGACGACATCCGGCAAGGTGTCGTGCACATCATCGGGCCGGAGCAGGGCTTCACCCTGCCGGGCATGACCATCGTCTGCGGCGACAGCCACACCTCGACGCACGGGGCCTTCGGCGCGCTGGCCTTCGGTATCGGCACGTCCGAGGTCGAGCATGTGCTGGCCACCCAGACGCTGATCCAGGCGCCGGCGAAGAACATGCGGATCGCCGTCAAGGGCGACCTGCCCCCCGGCGTGACGGCGAAGGATCTGATCCTCGCCATCATTGGCAAGATCGGCACCGCCGGCGGTACCGGCCATGTCATCGAATATGCCGGCCCGGCGATCCGCGCGCTGTCGATGGAAGAGCGGATGACCGTCTGCAACATGTCCATCGAGGCCGGGGCGCGGGCCGGGTTGATCGCGCCGGACGAAACCACCTTCGCCTATATCGAGGGACGGCCGATGGCGCCGAAGGGCGCGACCTGGGATCAGGCGGTTTCCTGGTGGAAGACGCTGCCCTCCGACGCGGACGCCGCCTACGACACCGAGGTTACGCTGAACGCCGCCGAACTGGTTCCGACCATTACCTGGGGCACCAGCCCCGAGGACGTGGCGCCGATCACCGGCACCGTGCCCAACCCGGAAGATGCCCCCGACGAGGCGCGGCGCGAGGCGCTGCGGCGCAAGCTAGCCTATATGGGCCTGACCGCCGGCATGAAGGTGGCCGACATCACGGTCGACACGGTCTTCGTCGGCTCCTGCACCAATGGCCGGATCGAGGATTTGCGCGCCGCCGCCGCGGTCGCCAGGGGCCGCAAGGTAGCGGCCGGCGTCACCGCGCTGATCGTTCCCGGCTCCGGCCTGGTCAAGGAACAGGCGGAACAGGAAGGGCTGGACCGGATCTTCGTGGAGGCCGGTTTCGAATGGCGCGAGCCCGGCTGTTCCATGTGCCTGGCGATGAATGCGGACCGGCTTCAGCCGGGAGAACGCTGCGCCTCGACCTCGAACCGCAATTTCGAGGGACGGCAGGGCCGTGGCGGACGCACCCATCTGGTAAGCCCCGCCATGGCCGCCGCCGCCGCGATTGCCGGCCGCCTGACCGATGTGCGGGACCTGACCTGAAGGCTGGAATATCCGCCGTTCCCTTCGTCTTGAGGGCCCCGGTCCAAACCCTCGCGAACGCAGGTGTTGCGGGGCGCGCGGCAGGGGATGCATGACCCGACGGCCGGCGCGCCGGTCGTTCGGCAAACCGGGTCCCGGCGGCGCATTTACCGCACCTTAGGAACTTTCGCGCAGTGTGGCGGCATGCCGGTTTGGCGGCATGGGCAACATGATGGGGGTTGCATGAGCGAGCTGTCCTACGCGGGATTCTGGCGCCGTGTTCTGGCTTCGATCGTCGATACGTTGGTTCTGCTCGTCCCGATGCTGGCGGTGATGTACGTTTTCGGCACTCTGGATTCCATCTTTGACAGTGCCGATGTGGACGCGCCTGAACCCTTGGGTTTCATCGTCTTCGGTCTCGTTGTCGGCTGGGGATACAAGGCGTTGCTGGAAAGCTCCGCCCTGCAGGCGACGCCGGGCAAGATGGCGGTCGGCCTGCGCGTGACCGATCCGGACGGCGGCCGTCTTTCG
>JAHELM010000402.1 GCA_024644185.1 Rhodospirillales bacterium
ATGCCGCGCACGTCGCCGATCAACTCGTGCCGGTCCCGCAATCCGCGCAATCCCTGCTTCAGCCATGCGCCCGTCCGTGTCGCGTTGTCGATCAACCGTTCGCGCTCGATCACGTCCAGCACCGCCAGCCCGGCCGTGCAGGAAACGTTGTTGCCGCCGAAGGTGGAAAAGAAGGGGGTCTGGCGCAGGAAGGAGTCCATGATTTCAGGCGTGGTGATGACGACGCCCAGCGGATGCCCGTTGCCGACCGGCTTGCCGATGGTGACGATATCGGGCACCACGCCGTGATGGGCATGCCCCCACAGATGCGTGCCCATGCGGCCGAAGCCGGACTGGACCTCGTCGGCGATGCACAGACCGCCGGCAGCGCGCACCTTGTCGAAGACCGCCGCGACGTATCCCGCCGGCGCCTCCAGCATGCCGTTGGTCAGGAATGCCGAATCGACCATGAAGGCGGCGGGCTGGAGACCGGCCTTGGCCAGCGAGGCGATGGCTTCGTCGGCGAAACCGGCGTAGCGCGCGGCGAGATCGGCCTCGCCGCGGCGGTAGGGGCCGCGGTAGTCGTCGGGCGGGGTCAGGGTCCGCATATGCGGGGCGATCTTGCCCGCCAGGCTGCCCGAGGGCGAGAACGCATCGACCGCATCGGTGATGCCGTGATAGGCGTACTCCATCGTCAACCCGCCAGCATGGCCGGTATGTGCCTTGGCCATGCGCCAGGCGATATCGTTCGCCTCGCTGCCGGAATTGACGAAGGCGCAGACCTTCAGCTTGCCGGGCAGCGACGCGCCCAGCCGTTCGGCATAGTCCAGCACCTGCTGGCCGAGATAGCGGGTATTGGTGTTCAGCGTGCGGATCTGCCGGGTGATCGATTCGACGACATGCGGGTGGCAATGGCCGACATGCGGCACGTTGTTGTAGGCGTCGAGAAAGCGCCGGCCCGACGCATCGGTCAGCCACACACCCTCGCCCCGCGCCATGTGCAGCGGCGGGTCGTAGAACAGGGGCAGCGACGCGCCCATCAGCCGCTTGCGGCGGTCCAGCAGGGCGGCGACATCATCGGTCGTTCCCCCCGCGCCGCTGGCCGCGACGGAAACCGACAGCCCGCAGGCCCGGCGGATCGCCGCCGTCACCGCCGTGAGCCCCGCTGCCTGCAACGCGTCGATCACCCGGAAACACTCGTCCTCGAAGCCCTGCATGTAGCCCGGCTCATCCGGCGTTTCGGCCGCCCGCCAGGCGTTGATCGCCGGCGTCAGAAGAACCCGCGCCACGATCAGGTCGCCCAGGATGTCGGCTTCCTCGGGCTCCAGCGGGGTTACGCCGTTGTAGCCGCGCACCACCTCGGCCACGCCCTCCAGCACGGGGATGCCGTCGAAGGGCCGTTCACCGGCGATGGCGGCAATATCCTGCACCAGCGTCCCGTGGATCATGTCACCGAAATCGATGATGCCGGTCACCCGCTCGGGCACCGCCGGGTCGACCAGCATATTCGGACCGTTAACATCGGCATGAACCATCTGTGCCCGCATCGCCGCCATGCGCGGCAGCGTGTCGGACTCGAAGCGGTCGACGATGGCATGCGCCTGTTTGCGCCGGCCGGCATTGCTCAGGCGATCCATCCAGGACCGCTGGCGCGGCAACAGTCGCACGTCCCACAGCAATTCGCGCCCCGCCGGCGCCGGGTGGAACAGCCCACGCATCGCCCGGCCGAGGCGCGCCACCATGGCGCCTTGCGCGGCCATCGCCGGCAACGAGGCCGGCGCGTCCTGCATCAACTGGCCGGGCAGGTAACTCAGTGCGTAGAAGGCATGCACCGCGCCGTCCGGACCCGGAATCGCCACGCGCGCCGCGCCGTCCAGCGCCGGCCGCACGCGCGGCACCGGCAGCGACGGGTCGATGCTCTCGATATGGCGGAGCGTCTGGATCTGACAGTCGATGATTTCCGGATCTTCCTCGACGCTGGCGATTTTCAGCGTCCAGGCCGTGCCGTTCGCCTCGCGCAGCCGGAAGTTCTGGTCGCGCTCGCTGTACAGCGGCGCCATGTCGCCGGACAACCCGAAATGCCGCGCCGCCAGTTCGGCTACATCGTCGATTTCGAAGCGGGGAGGGATGATCTTGAGGAATTTCATCGTCGTTCCGTTTCACGGTTTGTCCGGTGCCGGACGCGCCGTCCGAGCCACGCCGAGAAGGCCACCGCGGGCGCCGAAATGCAAGAGTGAGATCGTCGGACCGCGATCTTCCAGCATGGCGGGAATTGTCCGATTTCTTGTCGCGCTTGACGGGTTGGCTGAAGCGGGCGCAGCATCACGGGAATGGCGGGAAATCGGGAATGGTCCCGGAGACTGGTCTCCGGGCCCCTTAGCCTGGAGGAGGTTCGAGATGTTCATGATCAACCACACCGAGATCAGCTGGCAGTACTGGCTGGTGACGGCAATCCTGCTGACCGCGGGTATATTCGGGTATCCGGTCGGGTTCGAGCTGGCCATCGGGCTCAGCCTGTTCCAGCTCGTCCATTTCGCGATCCGGGAAGGCGGCGTGACCGCATTTCCCGTGCAGGTGCGGTTCTTCTACCTGCTGCTCCTGATTATCCTGTTTCCCGAACCGATGCGGATTCTCTACTGGGTGCCATTACTGGGAACCTGGGCGCAGGTGATCTTCGGCTACTGCCTGATGGCGCGCACGGTGTCGCTTCTGCCCTGGAACCGGCGCGAGCCGTATTCGCTCGACTCCGTCATGAAGACGTTCCTGTCCCGCCCCGTGCGCGGCAACATCCTGCAGGGCCAGCCTCCGCTGCGCTGACCGGCGGCGGGGCAAGACGAGACCGGCATTCCCGGACGGCGGCACCGGGCGGTGGAGATCGTTCGCCGCCGCCTTGCCGGAAGCGCGGTCAGTCGGCCGCGAATCCTGCCGCCGCCCGCACCTCGCCGACATGCGCGCCGTTGCGGTTGACGATCGGCGCGGCGATGCGGGTGGCGAGCCTGGCTTCCATCGCCTCGTCCAGCACGCCGATATGGCGCAGCACCGCCGACATCATGGTTTCCGAGGCGCGGCTGGCGCCGTCGTCGCATTTCAGCGCGACACCCAGGCCGTAATCGGGCAGGGCGGCGCAGAATACACCCTCGGCGCCGGTTTTCAGCAGCACCGCGCGCCCGGTTACCGCCATGACTTCGGTGCAATAGCGGCCGGTGCCGGCCACCATGAAGGGCGCGGCGGCGACCGCGCGGGCGATGCGGCGGCAGGCGGCGGCGCGCGCCGG
>JAHELM010000029.1 GCA_024644185.1 Rhodospirillales bacterium
TTTGCCCGACAGGCAGGATTTGCACTGGCGGCATTCCGGGATGTACAGGGGGATGACGTGGTCGCCCTTGCGCACCGAGGTGACGCCGGGCCCGGTATCGACCACGATGCCCGCGCCCTCATGCCCCAGAATGGCCGGAAACAGGCCCTCGGGATCGGCGCCGGACAGGGTGAACTGGTCGGTGTGGCAGATGCCGGTGGCCTTTATCTCGACCACAACCTCGCCGGCCCGCGGCCCGTCCAGCTTCACGGTTTCGATGGAAAGCCGTTCTCCCGCCTTGAAGGCGACCGCCGCGCGCGTGTCCATGGATTCGCTCCCTGCCCAATCAACCGGTTTTCGGTGGCGCCAGTTTCGGGGATGAAACCGGGCGGCGCAACCCTCCGCTTCAATGACGAAGGGGCGGCCCATGGAGCCGCCCCTCGTCACGCGGGCCGTCGGAGATGCTTACTGCACGACGATCTTCGGCATGGCGCGCTTGCCGGTGGTGGCGCCGTCCAGTTTTGCCCAGATCCGGTCGGCGATCTGGCGGAACACCTTGGCGTGTTCGCTGTCCGGGCGGCTGACGACGATCGGTGTGCCGCCGTCCGAGGTTTCGCGGATGACGATGTCCAGCGGGATCTCGCCCAGGAAGTCGACGCCCAGCCGGTCGGCCTCCTTGTGCGCGCCGCCGTGGCTGAAGATATTGGTGTGGTGGCCGCAGTTCGGGCAGACGAAGTAGCTCATGTTCTCGACGATGCCAAGCACCGGGACTTCCACCTTGCGGAACATGTTCAGCCCCTTGCGGGCGTCCAGAAGGGCAATGTCCTGCGGGGTCGAGACGATGACCGCGCCGGCCAGCGGCACCTGCTGCGCCATGGTCAGCTGCGCGTCGCCGGTGCCCGGCGGCATGTCGACCACCAGCACGTCCAGCTCACCCCAGCTCACTTCGCGCAACAGCTGCTGGATGGCGCTCATCACCATCGGGCCGCGCCAGATCATCGGCGAATCCTCGGGCACCAGAAAGCCCATCGACATCACCTTGATACCGTAGTTTTCCATCGGTTCCAGCGTCTTGCCGTCATGCGTTACCGGCCGGCCGGCGATCCCCATCATGCGCGGCTGCGAGGGGCCGTAGATATCGGCGTCCAGCATGCCCACGCGATGCCCGGCGGCGGCCAGCGCCAGCGCCAGATTGGCCGAGACGGTGGATTTTCCGACGCCGCCCTTGCCGCTGGCCACGGCGACGATGTGACGGATGCCGGGGATACCCGGAATGGCCGCCTGGCCCTGTGCCTTGCCATGCCCGTGCCCGTGCCCGTGATCGTGCCCGTGATCGTGATTATGCCCGTGGTCATGGCCGTGGTCGTGCCCGTGGTCATGGCCGCCACCGGACGCGGAATGGGCGGTCAGGACGACGCTGACCGACAGCACCCCGTCCATCGCATGCACGGTCTTCTCGGCGGCCTTGCGCAGCGGCTCCAGCTTGGGGCCGCGCCGCGGGTCCACCTCCAGCGCGAAGGCGACATTGCCGTCCTTGATGACAAGACCGGAAACCATGCCGGCCGAAACCACATCCTTGCCGGTGTCGGGGTCCTTGACCGTCTTCAACGCCTCTAGGATCCGTTCCTGCGTCACCTGCGACATGCGAACCTTCCTCCGAATTTCGATAAAATGGGCCGACTACGCCCATCGAGGGGTTTCGCTTGCGGCACCGCAGTCATATATGTCACGGGACCGCCGGTTGGAAACCCCCGGCTGTCGGATTGTGTTACGATTTGCGAAATCCGAATATCAGGTAGAAGCAGAACCGGGAAGCGAACGATATGCCTTGGTCCAATCAAAGTGGTGGCGGTGGTGGCGGCGGTGGCGGCAAGGGCCCCTGGGGCGGTGGCGGCGGCCAGCAGTCCCCCGATATCGAGGAGATGATCCGGCGCGGCCAGGAAAAGATGAAGCAATTCGTCCCCGGCGGTGGCGCCGGCGGCGGCCGGATCGCGATCGTTCTGGTGTTTCTGGCCGTGCTCGGCTGGGCGGCGACCGGGACCTATACGGTCTCGCCCGACGAGCAGGGCGTGGAACTGAGATTCGGAAGGTGGGTGGGCACGACGGGATCCGGTCTGCACTGGAACCTTCCGGCGCCGTTCGGCGAGGTGATGAAGCCGAAGGTTACCCAGGTCAACAACACGGATATCGGCTTTCGCGGCGCCGCCGATTCGCGCACGCGCGCCTCGGTACGCACCGACAAGCCCGAGGAAAGCCTGATCCTGACCGGCGACCAGAACATCGTCGACATCGATTTCACGGTGCAATGGAAGATCAAGGATGCCGGGCAATACCTGTTCAACATTCGCGATCCGGACGCCACCGTGAAGATCGCCGCCGAGAGCGCCATGCGCGAGGTGGTCGGCCAGGTGGCCTTCGACTGGGCGGTCCAGGGCGAGGGCCGTGGCGACATCCAGATGCGGACCCGGCAGCTTCTGCAGGATATCCTGGATACTTACGAGGCCGGTATCGAAGTGCGCGAGGTGCAGTTGCAGCAGTCCGACCCGCCGAAGGATGTGATCGACGCCTTCAACGACGTCCAGCGGGCCCGACAGGACAAGGAAAAGCTGCAGAACGAGGCGCAGGCCTACGCCAATTCAATCGTGCCCGAGGCACGCGGTCTTTCGGAACAGATGGTCCAGCAGGCGACTGCCTATCGCGAGCAGCAGATCAAGGAGGCCGAGGGCGAGGCGCAGCGCTTCCTGTCGGTCTACGATGCCTATCGCGTGGCCCCCGAGGTCACCCGCCGCCGCATGTATCTGGAAACCATGGGTGGCGTGCTGAGCGGCGCGAACAAGGTGATCATCGACAAGGGGGCCGGCGGGTCGGGTGTCGTGCCCTATCTGCCGCTTCCGGAAATCCAGCGCCGGGCGTCGCAGCCCGCCGCGGCCCAGTGACGGGGGAACGGAATCATGCAGAAGAACATGTCGATTGCCATCCTGGTCGCGGTCGTTCTGGCCATCATGACCGCCAGTTCGTTCCTGTTCACGGTGCAGCAGACGGAGCAGGCGCTGGTGCTGCGCTTCCAGGACCCGATCCGCGTCGTCACCGAGCCGGGGCTGAACTGGAAGCTGCCGTTCGTCGACGAGGTCGTCTATTTCGACAAGCGCACGCTCGATCTCGATCCGCCGGTCGTTCAGGTGCCGCTGGTCGACAAGAAGCGCATCAATGTCGATGCCTATTTGCGCTATCGCATCAAGGATCCGCTGAAATTCTATCAGGCGGTCCGTTCCGAAAGCGGCTTCCAGGACCGTTTCAGCAGGCAGGTCAATGCCTCGCTGCAGCAGACCGTCGCCCGGGTCTCGCTCAGCGACCTGTTGTCGGACAAGCGTGACGACATCATGAAGCAGGTTCGTGCCGAGGCCGACGCGGCGGCGCCCGGTTACGGCGTGCAGATCGTCGATGTGCGTATCGGCCGGACCGATCTGCCCATCGAGATCAGCCAGAACGTCTACAACCGGATGCGCACCGAGCGCGAGCGCGAGGCGCGCGAGACGCGGGCGGAAGGCGCCGAGGAGGCGCAGAAGATCCGGGCCCGCGCCGACCGCGAGAAAACCGTTCTGGTGGCCGATGCCCAGCGGACCTCGGATATTCTTCGCGGCGAGGGAGAGGCCAAGCGGGTCGCCATCCTGGCCGAAGCCTATGGCCGCGATCCCGCATTCTTCGATTTCTACAAGTCGATGCAGGAATACCGGAAGAGCCTGGGTGGCGAAGGCACCACCATGGTGTTGAGCCCGGACAGCGACTTCTTCCGGTTCTTCAACGAAGGCGGCGCGAGATAGAGTATGGAATAGCGGGCGGGCGCGATGGATATCGGCAGGGAGTTGCCGGTCGCGCTCGCCCTCGTTCTCGTTATCGAGGGTTCCGTCTGGGCGCTGTTCCCTGACGCCATGCGCCGCATGATGGCGGCCCTTTGCGAACGGCCGCCGGCGGAACTCCGCATCGCCGGCATGGTTCTGGCGGTGTTTGGGGTGGCGCTGGCTTGGTTGGTTCGGCGCTGATCCGGCCAAATAACTCGCAATTTATGAGTATTCACCTTATACTTTCGGCGTGACGACGCCCTGTCGGGCGGCGCCGCCGTTCCGGCAAAAAGCCCTTGTTCTGATCGGGTTATACAAGGATTGCCTTATTTAGATTTCTCTAATATTTTTGTTGCCGCGACATAGTGCCGCGCTATATATCGATATTCGATCTGCCCTTCCGGGTGGTTGCGGCGGCGCCAGGGGATCGACACTCGCGCCTGGAAAGGAACGCTTTATGGCTGACAAACTGCTTATCGTGATGGCCAATACCGACCCGCGTAATGGCGAGGAACTGGGCGCGCCCATCTTCCAGGCCTCGGTGGCCGCGGCGATGGAATTCGAGGTTGCGGTCATCTGCACCGCGACATCCGGCCGCCTGATGAAGAAGGGCGTGGCCGAGAAGCTGTTCGTCAAGGAAGGTTCGCCGAAGTCGATCTACGACTTCATCAAGGACGCGCACGAGGCCGGCGCGAAATTCTATTGCTGCTCGCCCAATCTCGACCTGTTCGACATGACCAAGGACGACCTGATCCCGGAATGCGAGGGTATCGTCGGCGGCGCCTACCTGATTGAACAGGTGATGGACGACGACGTGAAGGTTCTCACTTACTGACGCGCGCGAAGAGGGTTCGGGCATGAGTCACGCCGGCGACAGCCGCATCCAGGAATTTATCGGCGATCCCGTCTCGGACAACCCGATCCTTGGCCGTGCGAAGCTGGAGGAGATCTTCCAGGACATCCAGGCCGACATACGCTTCGACCACGAGCTGCATGGCTGCCTGAACTGCGGCATCTGTACCGCGACCTGCCCGGCCGCCCATTACTACGACTTCAGCCCGCGCGAGATCGTACAGCTTCTGTGGACGGAAAATCTCGAGGGCATCCACGATGCGATGCAGGAAAAGATCTGGGCCTGCGCCCAGTGCTATACCTGCGCCGCGCGCTGCCCCTTTGGCAATTCTCCGGGCGGACTGATCATGCTGATGCGCGAGACCGCGATCAAGCACGGGATGCAATCGGCCAAGGATGTGCTGCGGCCGTTCAGCCGCGTCATGCTGAAGCTGATTTCCACCGGGAACCAGCTAGCGCCGGACATGATCAATCCGGACCATTTCGCCGATTGGGGCCCGAATCTCACCAAGGTCAAGGCGCCGTTGAAGATTCTGCGCAAGGCGATTCCGGTGCCGACCCTGCACACCACGGAAACCGCGTGGCAGGTGAACCTGAAGACCTCGATCGAGCTGTATACCATCTGGGAGATGACCGGCGTCCTCGACCAGCTGGAAACCATCGATCAGAACCTGTTCGACGTCATCGTCGACATCATGGACGAGAAGCGGGACGACTGGCAGGACTGGGTCGACGAGCAGGAAGACGCGGACGAGGACTAAGGACGACCCGGATCGTCGGGCTTCGGCGGGAAGGACGCGAGAGAAGATGCGATGGCGGCGCCCGCATGGGACGGCCGCCTCGCCTGAGGAGGAGCAGGAAACATGAGTTCCAGTAGCGGCAAGACCGGCGGCGACGAACGCTTCACCGGACACGGTTCCGAGTGGAAGGATGCGAGGCTCACGCCGCGCGAGGCCGAGACCGCCACCGCCTGGGTCGAGCAGAGGATCGACAAGCGGTCGATGCTGACCAACAAGGATCGCGTCGAGGATGTGCGCGACATCATGTGGCAGCTGGAAAAGGACGGCCAGATCGTCGTTCACCGCGTCCGCGACGAGCACGAGCCGGTCACCGTCAAGACGCTGTATGGTTGGGACAAGAAGGTGCCCACCCAGCAGCTCTGGCACCACAAGTCCTGCGGCCAATGCGGCAATATCCCGGGGTATCCGACGTCGCTGCTGTGGCTGATGAACGAGTTGGGCATCCGCTATCTCGACGAGACCGACCAGACCTCCTGCACCGCCTGGAACTATCACGGATCGGGCATCGGCAATCTGGAAAGCCTGGCCGCCGTGTTCCTGCGCAACTTCCATCAGGCCTATGTCGCCGCCAAGGCCGAGGGCAAGCCCGAGGGCTATTACTATCCGCTGGTCCATTGCGGCACGTCCTTCGGCAATTACAAGGAAGTGCGCGGCTACCTGCTGCATTCCGCCGAGCTGCGCGAACGGGTCACCAGGATTCTGGCCAAGCTGGGCCGGCTGGTCGACGGCAAGCTGCTGATCCCCGAAGAAGTCGTGCACTATTCCGAATGGGTGCATGTGATGCGCGACCGCATCAAGGAACGCCAGGTGGTCGATTGTTCGCATCTGCGCGCCACCATCCATCCGGCCTGTCACGTCTACAAGATGGTGCCGCAGGACGCGATCTATGACGACACTATCCTGGAAGGCAACCGCGTCGCGGTGTCCACCGGCATCATGCAGGCGCTGGGCGCCCAGGTGATCGACTATTCCACCTGGTACGATTGCTGCGGCTTCGGCTTTCGCCACATCATCTCCGAGCGTGAATTTACCCGCTCTTTCGCCATTGACCGGAAGATCCGCGTCGCCGTGGAAGAGGCGCGCGCCGACGTGATGATCGGCCACGATACCGGCTGCATCACCACGCTGGACAAGAACCAGTGGATCGGCAAGGCCACCGGCAATCCGGTGGAGCTTCCAGTCCTGGCCGATTGCCAGTTTGCCGCCCTGATATGCGGCGCCGACCCCTATCGCATCGTCCAGATGCACTGGCATGCGTCGCCGATGGAGACGCTGCTGGAGAAGCTGGGCATCGACTGGCGGACGAAGAAGGCCGAGTTCGAGGCCTATCTGAAGGATGTCGAGGCCGGCAAGGGGGAAACCCTCTACGACCCGCGGCGGATGATCACGTCCGGCCCGGGCTACAAGCGGATTCAGGGGTAACATGAGCAAGCCGATCCTGATCGTCGGCGGCGGCCCGGCCGGGCTGTCCGCCGCCCACGCCCTCGCAACGATCGGCCAGACGTCGGTTCTGGTCGAAAAGGAGGACCGCCTCGGCGGCCATCCGATCCACAGCGGCTATGCCAAGCTGGTGCCGTCCGGCGAATGGGCCAGGGACGCCATCGGCGCCATGGTCGACCGGGTGGAGAAGAACGCCTTGGTCGATGTGCGCAAGGGCGCGACCGTGAAGGATTTCAAGGGCGAGCCGGGCAAGTTCTCGGCGACGCTGTCGGACGGCTCCAGGGTCGATGCGGCTTCGGCGATCCTTGCCACCGGCTTTACCCATTTCGATTCGATCAACAAGCCGGAATGGGGCTTCGGCACCTTCCCCGACGTGGTCACCACCACCCAGGTGGAACAGATGATCTCGTCCGGCCAGGGCGTGCGCTGCCCCTCCGACGGGCGCAAGCCGAAGCGCGTGGCGATCCTGCTTTGCGTCGGTTCGCGCGATCGCCAGATCGGTCGCGAATGGTGCTCGAAGATCTGCTGCACCGTGTCGTCGAACATCGCCATGGAGATTCGCGAGGAGTTGCCGGATTGCCATGTCTATATCTACTACATGGACATCCGTACCTTCGGCCTCTACGAGGACACCTATTACTGGCGCAGCCAGGAAGAGTTCAAGGTCAAGTACATCAAGGCGCGCATCGCCGAGGTGACCTCGAACGGCCAGCAACTCATCGTCAAGGGCGAGGACACGCTGGTCAAGCGGCCGATCACCATTCCCTTCGACATGGTGGTGCATGCGATCGGCATGGACCCGAACGTCGACAATCTGCTGCTGTCCTCGGTGTTCGACGTGCAGCTGCAGAAGCATGGCCATATCGCCAAGGCCAGCACCTATAACGCCATGAGCGGCACCTCGCGTCCCGGCCTCTATGTCGCGGGTGCGGCCACCGGGCCGGAGACGATCGACGATTCGATCGCCCAGGGCCAGGCGGCGGCGATGGCGGCGCTGGCCCACGTGGGCGTGGCCAGGGCCGCGGCGGAATAGGGCGAAGGCTCGAACCCCATGGCATCCAATGCGACATCGCGCATCGACCCCGGCATGCGGGACCGCCCGGTCCTGCATCTCGACGGGCCGACATTGACCTCGAATCTCGAGGTGCTGGCGCGCCATGCGGAAAAGGACGGCGGCGCCGAGCGCTATGTGGAGGGGCTGAAATTCAAGTCGGCCCTGTTCCAGGAGGCGCTGGCCGCCGGCCGCGCGCGGCACCTGAACGAGGAAAACTTCAAGGGCCTGGTGGCCTTCATGCCGTCGGTCCGTCGCCGCATCGCCGAACGGATGAAGGACGTGGGCTTCCCGGCCTTCCGCCAGTCGCTGGAGGCGCTGCTGGACGGCGCCACCGAGGTCGGCGCCGCGGATGCCCGGGTGGCCGCCTTCGTCGCGCGCTTTCCCGACGACCGCAGGCATCGCTGGGTGCGGGACCTGGCGGCGGAGGTATTGCATTTCACCCTGCCGGAACTATCCGCTGATGTGCCGCTGGGTCTGGGACGTGCAGACCAATACCGGCGTGCTGCGCGAAATCTGGCACGCGGAGAACGTGGACCGTCTGGTCATCGACGTGCCCGACCGCTATGAGGCCTTCCTGATGCTGCGCGAGGAGCTGTCGACCTTTCTGGCCGGTCACGGCGTCTATCGCGACGTGCTGTTCTTCGTCGACCTGCTGCAGGCGCAGATCTACGGCCATTACGTCAGCTCCCAGGGCAGTACCTATCTGCGTTCGGATTTCAACGAGGAGGACGACCCGATGCAGTATGTGCGCCGGCTGCTCGGCCTCGACGGCATCAATACGCTCACCGGCCGCACGCGCTTCAAGACCGTCGATGGCGAAGCGTATGTGGTGGCCGACTTCAAACAGCTGAACTGATTGCCAGGACCGCCCATGCCGATCCACGAAAAATCCCTGATCCGCCCCGAGAACCTGAAGACGAGCGGGGAATCGCTCGTCATCGACGGGATCGACGTGTCCGGCCACTGGAGCACCTTCATCCAGTCCCGCGTCGTCCGCGATTACGACGAGTCGATGGAGCAGGAAATCGCCGCCCTGCCCGGCGGCGAGTACATCCACCGCTGCTGGCAATGCGGATCCTGCACCAATTCCTGTACCGTCAACGCCATCAACCCGGATTTCAACCCGCGCTACTGGATCTACCTGATCCGCATGGGCATGAAGGACGAGCTGCTGCGCGACAAGGACATCGTCTGGCAGTGCGTATCGTGCAACAAATGCACCTATGCCTGCCCGCGCGACGTGGTGCCCGAGGGCGTCATGAAGGCGACCGCGCATTGGCTGGAATTGAAGGGCCATACGGCGAAATCCCATTCCACCGTATTCGACGAGATCTTCTCGGGCCAGGTCATCGCCACCGGCAAGATCGAGGAGGGCCGCATCCTGCGCGGCTTCTTCCGGCGCACCGGACAGGTCCTGATGCAGGATTGGGTGGTGGAACTGGTTCGTCGAATGATCCGCCACATCCCCGTCGGCCTGCTGATGCGGATGGGGATGGCCAATGTCTTGCGGCCGCGCACCCGCGGCTGGGGCCGCGCGCGCGCAGCACTCGAGGAATACGTGCACGAGCAGGAGGCCAGGCACCGCAAGGCGCTGGGCCTCGACCACCCGGCCGAGTAACGAGGAGCGACGATGGAGCAGAAGTACAAGAAGGTCGCCTATTATCCCGGCTGCGCGCTGGAAGGGACCGGCCATTCCTACAACCGCTCGACCAAGGAGGTCGGCAAGGCGCTGGGGCTCGACCTGGTCGAGGTCGAGAACTGGAATTGCTGCGGGGCGATGGAGGTCAAGAACATCGACCCGAAGATCCAGACCTATCTGTCGTCGCGGGTGATGTCGATCGCCGCCAACGAGATGGGTTTCGACACGGTGATGGCGCCCTGCAACGGCTGTTATCACAACCTCAAGAAGGCCGAATACGATCTTGGCCAGGACGCGGAAACGGCGGAAGTCGTCGAACGCCTGTCGACCAAGGCCGGGCACGAGACCTACAAGGCCGGCCAGATCGAGACCATTCACGCGCTGGACTGGATCAAGGATTCGCTGGGCGAGGAGGGGATTCGCCAGCGCGTCAAGGGCGGGCTGAAGGGGCTGAAGGTCGCCAATTACTATGGCTGCATGTATACCCGCCCGCGCCATATCTTCCCGGAAAAGGACAAGGGGCCGGGCAGCGAGTCGACCCTGAAGCCGCATTACATGGACGATCTGCTGGCCGCCGCCGGGGCGGAAAATGTCGACTTCCCGCTGAAGACCGCCTGCTGCGGCGGCGCCCATACGCTGTCGGATTCCGATACTTCGACCCGGCTGGTGCTGAACATCCTGCGCGCCGCCGAGGCGTCCGGGGCCGAGGTCATCGCCACCGAGTGCCCGACCTGCCATTCCGGCCTGGAAATGCACCAGATTCGCGCCGAAAAGAAGCTGGGCGAGAAGACCGGCGTGAAGATCGTCTATTTCACCCAGCTTCTCGGTCTCGCCCTGGGGCTGGGCGCGCGCCAGGTCGGCATCCACGAAAACGTCTCGGATTCGCTTGGCTTCCTGAAGCAGAAGGGCATCGCATGAGGCCCCTGGCCGAAATCGCCACCGCGATCGACGTCGCCGGGCGTTCGCCGGACGCGGTTGCCGGCGCGACCGAACTGCTCGGTCTTGGCGAGGCGGTTCTGGAACACTGGCTGGCCGCCCATGACGACGTTCCGACCGCCGGGGCCAGGGAAGGCTTCCGCCTGCTGGCCCTGCATCGCCAGGGCGCTGGGGGAGAACCCAGCTTCAATGCCTGTCGCGAGACTTGCCGTGAACTGGTATTCCATTACAATCTGATCACGCTCGATGCGGCGCATGCCGATACCGCCCGGCGCCTCGCCATGATGGCGATGGTTGCCATGCATCTGTATCTGTTCATCTCCGGCAAGCTGGAGAGCGCCAAGCTCGGGGAATTCTGCTGCTCGTCCCGGCCGGTCCGGGCGAACGCAGGCTGAAATTCGGATAGACGGAGCCCCGGATTCGGTGAACACCGTTTTCCGGCGGCCGCAAAGGGAGAACGAACCATGCCGGTAGTGCGCGGATGCAACCTGCCCGACGATCTGTTGTACGACGTGGCGAACCATATCTGGTTTCGGGAAGTCGGCGACGGCACCGTGAAACTGGGCATGACCACGGTCGCCACGACCATGGCCGGCCAGCTCGTCGCCTTCACTCCGAAGAAGGTGGGCAAGGAAGTCCAGGCCGGGAAATCCTGCGCCACGGTCGAGTCCGGAAAATGGGTTGGCCCGGCCAAATCGGCGGCCGCCGGCGAGGTTGCCGCGATCAACGAGGATCTGGTGGCCAATCCGTCGACGGCCAACAGCGACCCATATGAGAAGGGCTGGCTGATCGTCCTGAAGCCGCAAGACTGGGCCAGCGTCAAGCCGACGCTCACCCCCGGCTCGGCGGTTGCCGAACCCTACGAGGCGAAGATGGCGGCCGACGGATTCGCCGGCTGCGGCTGAACCGCCGCCGGGATCGTGCATTCGGGCCCGCACCGGGAAGACCGGCGCGGGCCTCTTGTTTTGCGTGGGAAATCCGCGCGAAATCCGACACCTGCGGCGGAATGTCGCGGAATAGAAGGCCTCCGTTCAGCGTTTGTACAGTATTCTCATGCCTTAATAGGGTTATTGCCCGCGAGGCGGGCTGCAAGAGCCATTTCGGTCTTGAGATACCTCGTACCCAGGGGCGAACAGAGATGCCTACGGTCCTGCGCACCACACAGACGCTCAACATCAAGGGCATGAAGTGCCCGATGCCGGTGGTCTGGGCAAGCAACATGCTGCACGCGATGAAGCCCGGCGAGACGCTGGAAATCGTCGCCACCGATCCCGGCGCCATTCAGAATTTCAAATCCTTCGCCCGCTCGACCGGCAACGCGATGCTGGACTGGAGCGAAAGCGGCGGTGTCGTTCGCGTGGTACTGCGCAAGGGCGAGGACGCCGACAGCGCAAAGGGCACCGCCTGAGCACGAAACCAGCCCGCCCAGCGTGACGATCGCCGAGCCTTCAGCGTCCGTGCCAGCACCACCGCGCGCATCGGCGTCCGCCAGGGGCGTCACCGGACTTTTCGTTACCCGCAAGACCTGCATTCGTTCAGCCGGCCGCCTTTTCCGCTTGCGATGACGCGGCCAGGCAGGCGTCGCCTTGATCCGCCGGGCCCTGTGCCGCGGGCG
>JAHELM010000030.1 GCA_024644185.1 Rhodospirillales bacterium
AGGCTGGACGGCATTATCAGCGCCATCCCCATGGCCAGGAAGCCGCCGAACGAGGTGCCGATCACGATCATCCGGTCGAGATCCGCGATTGCGGCCAGATGCCGGATATCGTTCAGATGCGCCATCGGATGGTACGACGCGGGGCCCTCGGCATATTCCGATCGGCCACGGCCGCGATAATCCGGACACAGGATCCGCCGCGTCGGGGCCAGCCGGCTGGCGAGGGCGTGGAAATCCCGTGAATTGCGCGTCAGGCCAGGCAGACAGAGCAGGGGTGTCGCCGGCGACATCGGGTCGCCGTATTCGCGGTAATACAGCGACAGGCCGTCCTGCGACAAAAACCGGTGCTCGCGAAACTCGCTCATCGGTCACCCGATGCCCAGAAGCGCGGGCAGGCCGGACAGATCGGCCATCCTGGCGTCGGGCCGGCCGGGCAGCCCTTCGTCGGGCTGGCCAAACCGGTTGACCCAGACCACGCGGAAACCGAAATGCGCCGCGCCATGGGCATCCCAGCCATTCGACGACATGAAGCAGACGGCATCCGCCGGAACACCGGTGCGGTCGACGGCAAGCCGGTAAACCCGCGGGTCCGGCTTGTAGATCCCGACATCCTCGATCGACAATACGTGATCCAGGCTGGCCTCGATACCCGCGGAATGCACCGCGGCGGCCAGCATCGCCGGTTCGCCGTTCGACAGAATGGCGGTCGTCATACCGGCCTGTTTCAGGCGCCGCAGCATGCCGGGCACCTCCGGGTAGGCATCGAGCTGGAGATAGAGTTCCATCAGCCGACGGCGTAGCGCGGGGTCGTCAAGCCCGACCGTGGCCATGGCGAAATCCAGCGCATCGCCGGTAACCTGCTGGAAATCCGCATGTGCCCGCATCAGGCTGCGCAGCCACGTATACTGCAATTGTTTCAGCCGCCAGGTTTCCGACAGGCGGTCGGCCTTGTCGCCCAGTTCCGGCCGGCAGCGCGCCGCCGCCGAATGCACGTCGAACAGCGTGCCGTAGGCGTCGAAGACGCAGGCGCGGATGCCATCGAAAATCGGTCCGGCCATGAGCCTGCCTCCACTGCGTCAGCCCGTCGCGATGCGTTCGTTATAGCATGTGTGAGGCGCCCGCAAAGCACGCCGGGCGAATTCAGCGCGACGCCGGCCCGGTGAGATCTTCCGGTCGCAGCGCCGCCACGCGGCCGCCCTCCAGCCTGGAACGGTAGATCGGCAGCGATTCGAGGACGCGCTGGACATAATTGCGGGTTTCCGAGAAGGGGATCATCTCGATCCAGTCCACCGCCTGGTCCAGCGAGGCGCGCGGGTCGCCGTTGTCCTTGAGCCAGCGGTCCACCCGGTTGGGGCCGGCATTGTAGGCCGCCAGCGCCATCACGATCGAGCCGTCATAGCGATCCAGAACCGTGTCGAGATAGGCGCTGCCCAACAGGACATTGTGATAGGGGTCGCTGGTCAGACGCTCGGTTGAATGATTGCCGACCTTCAGCGTGCGGGCCATGCGCTGGGCGGTGCTGGGCATCAGTTGCATCAGGCCGCGGGCACCGACCCGGCTGCGCGCACCCGGGTCGAAGCCGCTTTCCTGGCGGACCAGCGCATGCAGCAGCGCCGGGTCCGGCGGCGCCATCTCGGGCATCGACATCGTTGGGTAGCCCAACTCACCCAGAACCACGCCGGCCTGTCCGGCCTTGCGGGCGATGGAGACAGCGATTTCGTCGCGGTCGGCCTCATGCGCAAGGCGGGCTGCCAGAACCCATTGTTCCGGCGTGTCGGCACGCCAGGCGATATGCCGCAGGAACGGAACAAGGGCGGAATCCTCATCGAGTTCCGCCAACATCGCCGCGGGGGCCGTGGAATCTTCGGCGGGTTTCCCGTCCCGCAGCGCAATCAGAATATGCACGGCGCGCACCAATTCATCATGGTCGAAGGCGGCGCGCGTCGCGGCGTCTATCGCCGGTTCGGCGGGCATCGGTGGCGGCGTCTCGCCGTTCAGCCGGCCAACCGCCAATTGGCCGTAGAACGTGGTGCCATGCACGGCCGCCGCCCGATACCACTGCGATGCGGCCGATTCGTCGCCTGCGTCCTCGGCGGCGCGGCCCGCCCAATATGCGGCGCGGGCACGGCTGATCGGGAACCGCACGAATTCGTAAAGATCGGCAAAATGGCGGAATGCCGTATGCGGATCGTGCAAAAACCGCAGCGCGATCCATCCTGCCAGGAACTCCGCTTCGGACCGGTCGCCCGGGTCGGTCAGACCGTGGTCGCGCACAAGGCGATAGGCCAGCGCCGGGTTCTTGTCCGACAGCAGGCGGCGCGTCAGGATTTCCCTCTCGGTCCACCAGCGCGACGGATATTCCATCGCGGCAGGGGGCGACAGCAGGATGTCTATTGCGGCGGTGTCCTGCTCCTTGCGCCGGAGCCAGCGGAGCCGTTCATAGGCCAGCCCCGGGTCGTCGGCCAGCGCGGGCGGGACACGGTCCTGTGCCATCTCCACCCCGCCCTGCAGACGCATCAGGCGCAGCCGCGCATCGGCCAGGGCACGGTGTCCGGCATCGACGCGCGTCATCTGGCGTTGGGCCGGGGAAACCTGACGATCCCACAACAGCCGGTCCAGCCGGGCCCAATGCGCGTCCGCGTCGAGATATTTGCCGAAGCGGCTCAGAAACACGCCCTCGTCCGCCTCGCTCATGCTGAATTCGGTCCAGGCGCCACGGATCGAAACCGTGGCACCGGCCGTATCGCCCGCGCGCAACAGGGCGTCGGCTTGAGCGGCGGCACCTTCCCAGGTGCGTGGCGGGTATTTCCGGAACCAGGCCAGAATGTCGCCGTCCGGCACGTCCCTTGTTATTGCGCGTTCCGCCTTGTCGCGCAGAGGGAATAGTTGCGGCCAGCCCGGATTGGCGTCGATGAAAGCCGTGATCGTAGCGAAAGGCGGTGCGGAATCGGCATCGTGCAGTATCGCCCAGAGCGCCAGCCTGGCGGTGAGGTCTGCATCGCTGGCCGCGTCGGCTCGGGATGCGTCTCCGCTAGAGCCGGCCGGATCGACCGGAAGGATCAGGGGCAGTTCTCGGCCGCTGAGGGGGTCGCTCCATGGCGTCGCCGGCTCGAGGGTGGGATCACCGGTGGGCGATTTCGCAAGGGCGAGGACCATCGGCCTGTCACTGCTGCCCAGAGCATGCGCGGACGACAACGAGACGACGGAAAGCGCAATCGCGGCAATCGTCGCCATTTCCGTCCAGCGTATTCCAGGTCGTCTCGGCATGCCGCCGTTCCGTTTCTCTGCTGCCCCGATACCCGCCATGATTATGCCGCAATCTTACCAAGATTCGGTAAATTTCCGCGGCACGGATGCTCGACGATGCGAATGCCTTCGGCGCTTGAAGCGCCGGACGGCTGCCTGTATGGTCCGCAAACATCCGCGAAGGGCGACTGCGGAGCCCGGCACGGGATTTGGAAAACCTAGGGAGCAAGCGATGTTCAGCGGTTCGTTCACCGCGCTGATTACGCCTTTCCACGACGGCAAGGTGGATGAAAAGGCGTTCCAGGCGTTCGTCGAATGGCAAATTCAGGAAGGCACCAACGGTCTGGTGCCGGTCGGCACGACGGGAGAATCCCCGACCTTGAGCCATGTCGAACACAAACGCGTGGTTGAGCTATGCATCGAGGTGGCGAAAGGTCGTGTGCCGATCGTCGCGGGTGCCGGCTCGAACTCGACCGCGGAGGCGATCGACCTGACCCGGCACGCGAAGATGGCCGGCGCGGATGCGGCGCTGATTGTCACGCCCTATTACAACAAGCCGACGCAGGAAGGCCTGTTCCGGCATTACGAAGCAATTGCCGCGGCGGTCGACATTCCGATCATCATTTACAACATCCCCGGCCGCAGCGTGGTCGACATGTCGGTCGATACGATGGCGCGGCTGGCGAAGATCGACAATATCGTCGGCGTGAAGGATGCGACGGCCGATCTGGCGCGACCGCTGGCGACACGCGTTGCCATTGGCGCCGATTTTTGCCAGCTCTCGGGTGAGGATGCGACCATCGGCGGCTTCCTGGCGCAGGGCGGGCATGGCTGCATCTCGGTCTCATCGAACGTGGCCCCCCGGCTGTGCGCCGATTTGCACAAGGCGTGGAAGTCGCGCGATCTCGATCGGTTTGGCGAAATCCGCGACCGGCTGATGCCCTTGCATGCCGCGATGTTTTGCGAGAGCAGCCCCGGACCGGTGAAATACGCCGCCAGCCTGCTTGGCAAGTGCAGCGATGAAACGCGGCTGCCGCTGGCGCCGATCGCCGCGGCCAGCCGGGTCCGGGTGGAAACGGCGATGCGCGCGGTTGGATTGTTGAACTGAGCCCATGACCAAGGACAAGGGCGTACGCGCGGCGGCGGAGAACCGCCGGGCTCGTCACGAATATGCGATCGAGGATACGATCGAGGCCGGGATGATGCTGACCGGCAGCGAGGTCAAGTCCGTGCGCGCGGGCCATGCGAGTCTGGCCGAATCCTGGGCGGGTCCCAAGGATGGGGGAATCTGGCTTTTGAACTGCCATATCCCGCCCTACAGGCAGGCCGGGATACTGGGTCACGAGGAACGGCGTCCGCGCAGGCTGCTGCTGCACAAGCGCGAACAGGAAAAACTCCTGAACGCCGTTCGGCGCGAGGGCATCACCCTGGTGCCACTGAAGATCTATTTCAACGAGCGCGGCATCGCCAAACTTCTGCTCGGTATCGGCAAGGGCAAGAAGAAGCAGGACAAGCGGCAGAGCGCCAAGGAACAGGACTGGAAGCGCGACAAGGCCCGGTTGATGCGCGCCAGGGGATAGTCCCCCGCCGCGCGGATGTGACTAACGCAGCCTCTTGGCGACCGCGGCGAAGACCTGATGGAACATTGCCTCGGTCAGACGCCCGGTATTCGTATTGTAACGCGAGCAGTGATAGCTGTCGGCCAGCAGGCGACCGCCGGGCAGGTCGTGCAGGGCGCCATGCGCGAAGCCGTAGTGCGAGGCGCGCAAGCCCAGGGCCTTCAGCGTCGCCTTGTGTGCGATGAGACCCAGCGCCACGATCACACTGTTCGCGGACGTGGCCTACAATTCGTCGGCCAGGAAGGTATTGCAGGTCGCGATCTCGTCGGTTGTCGGCTTGTTCTCAGGCGGCACGCAGCGTACCGCATTGACGATGCGGCATCCGGTCAGGCGAAATCCGTCATCCGGCCGCGCCTCATAGCTGCCCTCTGCAAAACCGAACCGCGACAGCGTCGAGTACAGGAGATCGCCAGCATAGTCGCCGGTAAAGGGCCGGCCCGTGCGGTTGGCCCCGCGCAGCCCGGGCGCCAGCCCGACAATCAGAAGTCGGGTGCCCGCGGCCCCGAACCCCGGCACCGGGGCATTGAACCAGTCGGGAAATGCCGCGCGGTTCGTCCGTCGAAAATCGACGAGACGCGGGCAGAGCGCGCAGTCGGGGGCGGGGCCCGAAACAGCCATGGTCAGTCCTGTGGGTCGATTGCGCGATGGGCGGCTTTATTTCGCGGTGCTGTAGACCCGTGCGCGATCGCCCGCGGAATCCGGCATGTCGTCATCCGGGTTGTTTCGCTGGGGATGGACACGCATGATCTGCGGGGCGATGTCCTGAAGCTCGATGAAGTTGTCCGCCTGGCGGCGCAATTCGTCGGCGACCATGGGCGGCTGCGATTTCATGGTGCTGACCACGGTGACGCGCAGACCCTTGCGCTGTGTCGCTTCGACGACGCAGCGGAAATCGCCGTCTCCGGAGAACAGCACGATATGATCCAACCGATCCGCCATTTCCAGAATGTCGGTGGCCAGTTCCAGATCCATGTTGCCCTTGATCTTGCGACGGCCCATGGAATCGGTGAATTCCTTCGTCGGCTTGGTCACCATGGTGTAACCGTTGTAGTCGAGCCAGTCGACCAGCGGACGGATTGGCGAGTATTCCTGATCGTCGATCAGCGCCGTGTAATAGAGCGCCCGGATCAGGCGACCCTCCTGAGAGAAAATCGAGAGCAGGCGCTTGTAGTCGATGTCGAACCCGAGGGCGCGCGCCGCCGCATACAAATTGGCCCCGTCGATAAACAGGGCGATCCGTTCGGTAGGATAGAAAATACTGGGCATTTGCAATGGCCTAACAAATAATTTAAGAAAAAGTCCAGATCTCACGGGCGTTATCGAACCCGAAACCGGACGCTCTGCTGGCCGGATACCATCCCGATAATTCTAAAATTCTGGTCTGAATATCCACCCGCAGTCTTGAAATTAACACAAACTTAAACTCTTGCCGGGGGGTGGACAAGGGTATTTCGGGTAAAAATTAAAAAAACGTAAAAGCCGGCGCGGCTTCATGCCGCGGCGCGGAATCGCTGCCGCAAAGCGCTTGCAACCGGCCGGAGTCGCTCCTATATTCCTGCCGGATTTCCATACTATCGAGGGATATTGCCTTATGGCGCGGGTAACTGTCGAAGATTGTGTTCTCAGAGTGCCGAACAGATTCGATCTGGTGATGCTGGCCGCGCATCGGAGCCGGGCCGTTTCGGCCGGTGCCGCGCTGACCGTGGATCGTGACAACGACAAGAACCCGGTCGTGGCGTTGCGCGAAATTGCCGACGAGACGATCGATCTGGCTTCGGCCCGCGATTCCCTGATACGGACCATGCAACGCCATGTGGAGCATGACGAGCCCGAGGAAGAGGATACGTTGGAATTGATGGCCGGCGCGCTGTCCAGCGACGAGGTCGATCCGGCGCAGTACCTCAAGGAAGGCGAACTCGTGGAGCAGTCGGACGAGGAGTCGGGCGATTGGGTCGGCGAGGCGATCGACACCGCGGAGACGGAAACGGAAGAGTGACGCGCGCAGGCGGGTTTCGCCGCGCTTCCGTCTGGGGACAGACGCGGCATGATGCGGCAGTATGAACTTGTCGAGCGCGTAAAGAGCTACGACCCTGGCGCGGATGAGGATGCCCTCAACCGCGCCTATGTTTTTTCGATGAAGGCTCACGGCTCACAATTGCGGGCTTCGGGCGATCCTTATTTCTCTCACCCCGTCGAGGTTGCCGGCATCCTGTCCGGGATGAAGCTGGACGGCGCCTCGATCATCACCGGGCTGCTGCACGATACGGTCGAGGACACGGTTGCCACGTTGAAGGACGTGCGCGAAATGTTCGGCGACGAAATCGCGCGTCTCGTCGACGGTGTCACCAAACTCAGCCAGATCGAATTACAGTCCGACAAGTCCCGGCAGGCGGAAAATTTTCGCAAGCTGGTGCTGGCCATGTCCGAGGATATCCGGGTTTTGCTGGTCAAGCTGGCGGACCGGCTGCACAACATGCGCACCCTCGACTACGTGAAGGACGAGGAAAAGCGCAAGCGAATCGCCCGTGAGACGATGGAGATATACGCGCCGCTGGCGGAGCGTATCGGGATCCGCGACTGGAAGGACGAACTCGAGGACAGGGCGTTTCGGGAACTGAACGGCGACGCCCATGCGTCGGTCACCAAGCGGCTGGATTTCCTGCGCTCTCGCGGCGGCGATCTGGTTGGTCAGGTGATCGCGGAATTGCACCGGACGCTTGCGGAATCGGGCTTGAAGGCCGACGTCAGCGGGCGCGAAAAGACGCCCTATTCGATCTGGCGCAAGATGCAGAAGAAGAACATCGGCTTCGAGCAGCTGTCCGATATCATGGCCTTTCGCATTGCCGTCGATACGGTTGAGGATTGTTATCGGGCGCTCGGCGTCATCCATGCCAGCTATCGCGTGGTACCCGGTCGTTTCAAGGATTACGTTTCGATCGCGAAGCCGAACGGCTATCGGTCGATCCACACCGGCGTGATCGGCCCGCAGAACCAGCGGATCGAGATCCAGATTCGCACACGCGAGATGCACGAAGTCGCGGAATACGGTGTCGCCGCGCATTGGCGCTACAAGCAGGCTGGCGCGGCGACCACCGAAGGCAAGCAGTACCGCTGGCTACGGCAGCTTCTGGAGATCCTGGAACATGCTTCGGAGCCCGAGGAATTCCTCGAGCATACCAAGCTGGAAATGTTCAGCGATCAGGTATTCTGTTTTTCGCCGAAGGGCGACCTTTACGCGCTGCCGCAAGGCGCCACCCCGGTCGATTTCGCCTACGCGGTACACAGCGAGGTCGGAAATACCTGCGTCGGTGCCAAGGTGAACGGCCGCATCATGCCGCTACGCACCCAGCTTCGCAACGGCGACCAGGTCGACATCATAACCTCGAAGGCGCAGACACCGTCGCCGACCTGGGAAAGTTTCGTCGCCACCGGCAAGGCCCGGGCCTGCATACGTCGTTTCGTCCGCAGCCAGCAGCGCTCGCAATATGTCACCCTCGGGCGCGAAATCGTCGCCAAGACATTCCGGCAGGAAGGGTACGAACTGACGGAAAAGGCGCTGAAGGGCGTGTTGAAGAACTTCGATTGCGGCGAGGTGGACGATCTCTACGCGGTCGTCGGCGAGGGCCAGCATACGGGCCGCGAGGTGCTGTGGGCGGTGTTCCCCGGTGCCCGCAAGGATCGCCAGCCCAAGGTGGTGCCCCTGACGCGGGCGCGCAATCGCCTGGGCAAGGATATGGCGGTGCCGATCCGCGGCCTGATCGCCGGCATGGCGGTGCATTTCGCGGGCTGCTGCCACCCGCTGCCGGGTGACCGCATCGTCGGCATCGTGGTTACCGGAAAGGGCGTGACGATTCACACCATCGATTGCGAGACGCTGGAAGGCTTCGCGGAAATGCCGGAACGCTGGCTGGACGTAAGCTGGGATGTCGACGACGAAACCGGCGCGATGCATGTCGGCCGGATCCATGTCGTGGTGGCCAACGAGCCTGGCAGCCTGGCGGCAATTTCGACGGTGATCGGCCGCGACGGAGGAAATATATCGAACTTGAAGATTATTCACCGGTCGATCGATTTTTTTGAGATTTTAATCGACGTCGAGGTTACGGACCTTAAACAGATGACGAATATCATGGCGGCGCTGAGGGCGACGAGGGTGGTCAATTCGGTCGAACGCGCGCGGAGCTGAATCGCGTCATGCGCGGCTGAGCCCAGGCCAGGGGAAACAGTGTCGGTACAGGGAAATCGATGTTCAGGCGCCGTAAGCTGCAACCGGTCCACCACAGGGTCGGAAATCTGATCTGGCCGAGCATGGGATGGGTGCGCGCGACCCGGTATTTCATGCACCGGGTTCTGCGCCTGCACGGGACGCCCTTTAGCATCGCGGCGGGGATCGCTTGCGGTGCCGCGATCTCGTTCACGCCGTTGATGGGTGGACACTTCGTGCTGGCGGCCGCGTTGGCATGGCTGATGGGCGGCAATATGGTGGCGGCCCTGCTGGGAACCGCGGTTGGGAACCCCTGGACCTTTCCGTTCATCTGGCTGTGGATCTACAAGCTGGGTATCTGGCTGGGCGCGGGAAGCGGGGCCGGCGGGATCGAGCCAAACTTTGCCATGGTGTTTGCCGATCTCATGGAAGCTCTGCTACGCTTCGATTTCGGGCATGATTTCGCCCACAAGTTCTGGGCGGTATGGTGGCCGATGATGGTGGGCAGCCTGCCCTCCGGTCTGGGCGCGTGGACGATAACCTATCTGATGTTTCGTCCGATGGTGTCGGCCTATCAGCATCGGCGGATTATGCGTCGTCGCCGGCGTCGGGACCTGGAAGCAGCTGGTCTTGACCATGGGCATGCGGGGCTTGCGCCGGAAGCGCAGCGGGTTGAGGAGGAGGCGAAGCCATGAGGCGGCATCTGCGTCTCGGGGTGAATATCGATCATGTGGCAACCATTCGCAATGCGCGCGGCGGCCGCGATCCCGATCCGGTACGCGCGGCGCGACTTGCGGCAAAGGCCGGCGCCGACGGGATCACCGCGCATTTGCGCGAGGATCGCCGGCACATTACGGATGACGACATCGTCAGGCTGACCCGGGAGATCGATCTGCCGCTGAATTTCGAGATGGCGGCAACCGACGAGATGCTGACGATTGCGCTGCGGCATCGCCCGCATGCCGCCTGCCTGGTGCCGGAGAAGCGGGAAGAGCGGACGACCGAGGGCGGACTCGACGTCGTTGGCGGGTTCGATCGGCTGAAACCGGTTATCGCGGCCTTGCGCGACGGCGGGATGCGGGTATCGCTGTTCGTCGAGCCGGATCCTTCGCAACTCGATGCGGCGATTGCCCTCGGCGCCCCGGTTGTCGAACTGCATACCGGGAGCTATGCGAATCTGGACGGCGCGGCGCGCGCCGCCGAGCTCGGCCGCCTGACCGAGGCGGCCGCGTATTGCGAGCGCATCGGTCTGGAATGCCATGCCGGGCACGGACTTACCTTCGACAATGTCGGGCCGGTTGCCGCCATCCCGCAGGTTGTCGAACTGAACATCGGACATTTTCTGATCGGGGAGGCAATTTTCGGCGGACTGGACAGCACGATCAGGCGGATGCGCGCGACGATGGACAATGCGCGCGCGGGTTCGCAGGGCGGGCTGACCGCCTGATGATCATCGGCATCGGCAACGATCTGATCGACATCCGCCGGGTCGAGGAATCGCTGACCCGGTTTGCGGGCCGCTTCGAAACGCGGATCTTCACCGAGATCGAGCGCCAGAAATCCGACCGGCGGGCCAACCGCGCCGCCAGCTATGCCAAGAGATTCGCCGCCAAGGAGGCCTGCTCCAAGGCGTTGGGGACGGGGTTCCGGCGCGGCGTGTTCTGGCGCGACATGGGGGTGGTGAACCTGCCGTCGGGCAAGCCGACCATGAAGCTGACAGGTGGCGCGCTGGCAAGGCTTCTGGAAATCACGCCATCCGGAATGGCGGCACAGATCGATTTGACTATAACCGACGATTTTCCGCTGGCCCAGGCGATCGTGATCATTTCCGCGGTTCCGCTGGCGAGCCGGTGACGGAGCCGGGTGCCTTGACAGTACGGCCCCCCACAGCCCATATCAGCCTCGCGTCCGAGCAGAAGCCGCGCGCGTGATCCCCCGGGAGTGTTCATGAGCAATAAGAACGATGTCGCCGAATCGAAGCCGGAAAGCGCTGTCGACCTCAACCCGCGGTCACGGCAGATCGGCCCGGCGACATTGGCCGAACGTATTCGTGAAACGCTCTGGAACGATACCGTACAGACGGTCGTCTATGCGGTTCTGATCGCCCTGGTCGTGCGCGTCGTTGCCTTCGAGCCGTTCAACATTCCGTCCGGCTCGATGTATCCGACGCTGATGGTCGGCGACTATCTGTTCGTTTCGAAATACAGCTACGGCTATAGCCGGCACTCGTTTCCGTGGAGCTTCCCGCCGTTTCATGGCCGCATTCTGGAATCGGCGCCGGAGCGCGGCGATATCGCTGTGTTCAAGGAACCGCGCGGCAATGAAACCGATTACATCAAGCGCGTGATCGGGCTGCCGGGTGACCGCATTCAGATGATCGAGGGCGTCCTGCATATCAACGGCGAGGCGGTCAAGCGCGAGCGGATCGAGGATTACGAGACCCGCGACGCCACCCAGGTGATCGAGGCCGCGCCGCAATATGTCGAGACGCTGCCGAATGGCGTGAAGCATCGCATTCTGGAGACCGCGGGCGATACCGGACACAACGACAATACCGCGGTTTTCGTCGTCCCCGAGGGATACTATTTCATGATGGGCGACAATCGCGACAATTCGTCGGATAGCCGCGTCATTGGCCCGGTTCCAGCGGAAAATCTGGTTGGAAGGGCAGAGATTCTGTTCTTTTCCACCGATGGTGGGGCGCGGATCTGGGAAATCTGGAAATGGCCCTTCGCGATCCGATACGGCCGCCTGTTCAATATGCTGGGTTGACGGGGGATCCGATTGCGCCATGTCGGAAACCGAACTTGCCCTGCCGTATGAATTCAAGAACCAGGAGTTGCTGCGGACGGCGTTGACCCATCGCAGCGCCGGCGGGCGTAACGCGCCGACCTACGAGCGGCTGGAATTTCTCGGCGATCACGTGCTGGCGCTGGTCGTCGCCGACATGCTGTACGACACCTATCCGTCCGAGGATGAGGGCGCGCTTGCCAAGCGGCTGGTGGCGCTGGTCCGGCGGGAAACGCTCGCCGATGTCGCCCG
>JAHELM010000403.1 GCA_024644185.1 Rhodospirillales bacterium
GCCTCGGTGTTGCTGGTGCTCTACGTGCTGGGCGTCGGCAAGGCGGCGCTTATGCCGTTCCACCGCTGGCTTCCGGCGGCGATGGTGGCGCCGGCGCCGGTCAGCGCGCTGCTGCACGCGCTCGCGGTGGTCAAGGCCGGGGTGTTCACCGTGCTGAAGATCGCGGTCTATATTTTCGGGATCGACTTTCTGGCCGAAATTCCGGCATCGCGCTGGCTCGCCTGGCTGGCTGCCCTGACGATCCTGGTGGCGTCGCTGGTGGCGATGCGCCAGGACAATCTGAAGCGCCGCCTGGCCTATTCGACGATCAGCCAACTTTCCTACATCGTGCTGGGCGCGATGATCGCCACGCCGCTGGGCGCGATCGGCGGCGCCATGCATATCGCCACCCATGCGCTGGGCAAGATAACCCTGTTTTTCTGCGCCGGGGCGATCGACGTGGCCCTGCACAAGACGAATATCAGCGAGATGCGCGGGATTGGCCGGGCCATGCCGTTCACCATGGGGGCGTTCCTCGTGGCCAGCCTCAGCATTATCGGCCTGCCGCCCTTCGCTGGCCTGTGGAGCAAATGGTTTCTCGCCCTCGGCATGCTGGAGGCCGATCAGGTGGTTCTGCTGGGCGTGCTGATGGTCAGTTCGCTGCTGAACGTAGCCTATCTGCTGCCGATTCCGCTGCGGGCCTTCTTTGGCCGTCCGCCCGAAGGCGCGGAACCCGCCGGCCTGCGGGAGGCGCCGCTGGCCTGCGTCGTGCCGCTGGTGCTGACGGCGTTCGGGTGTCTCGTATTGTTCAGTTTCCCCGACCTGCTGTACCGGCTGGCCGGGATGATCGTGCCGCAATGAGGGCTTCCTTGCGATGACCGAAAAACCGCGCTGGCTGGACGATTTCCGCAATGTGAAGAAGCTTGTCCGGGGTTTTGCCGCGATCTGCGGCGTGCTGTTTCTGGCTGACCTTTTCTACCACCGGCACAGCGAACATCCGTGGGAAGGGTTCTTCGGATTTTATGCCATCTATGGCTTCGTTGCCTGCGTCGTTCTGGTTCTGGTTGCCAAGGAAATGCGGCGAATCGTGATGCGCAAGGAAGAATATTACGATGAGTAGTCTGCTGCCCGCGCTCGTCTTCTACGCCGGCGCCGCGATCGTCGCGCTGATGCGTGGGCGCGCACAGGTGGCGGTGGCCCTGATGGTTCCGCTGATCGGCGCCGCCAATCTGCTGCTCAATGTCGAGCACGGCGTATTCTGGCAGATGGGCCTGTTCGACTACGCGCTGACGCTGATGCGGGTGGACAATCTGAGCCTTCTGTTCGGTTATCTGTTCCACATCGCCGCCTTCATCGGCATCGTGTTCTCGCTGCATCTGCGCGACACCACGCAACACGTGGCGGCGCTGTTGTATGCGGGAAGCGCATTGGGCGCGGTGTTCGCGGGCGATCTCATCACGCTCTTCGTGTTCTGGGAAATTCTGGCATTCACCTCGGTCTTTCTGATCCTGGCGCGGCGGACAAGGCAGGCCGAGAGCGCGGCCATGCGCTATCTGATCGTGCAGATCGGGTCGGGCGTGCTGCTGCTGGCCGGTGCCTTGGTCAATCTGCACGAAACCGGCTCGATCGCCTTTGACCGGTTGACGCTGGACGGTTTCGGCGGCTGGCTGATCTTCATCGCCTTCGGAATCAAATGCGCGTTCCCGCTGCTGCACAACTGGGTCACCGACGCCTATCCCGAAGCGACGCCGACCGGTGGTGTGTTTCTGTCAGCCTTCACGACGAAGGTCGCGGTCTATGCGCTGGCGCGCGCCTTTCCCGGCACGGAAATCCTGATTTATATCGGCGCGGCGATGACCGCCTTCCCGATCTTCTACGCGGTGATCGAAAACGATCTGCGTCGCGTGCTTTGCTACAGCATGATCAACCAGATCGGATTCATGGTGATCGGTATCGGGCTGGGCACGGATCTGGCGCTTAACGGCGCCGTCAGCCACGCCTTCAACGACGTGATCTTCAAGGGCCTGCTGTTCATGTCGATGGGCGCGGTGCTGCATGTGACCGGGCGGATCAACGGCTCCGACCTCGGTGGATTGTACAAGACCATGCCGCTGACCACGATCCTGTGCGTCGTCGGCGCGGCGTCGATTTCCGCCTTCCCGCTGTTCAGCGGCTTCGTCAGCAAGTCGATGGTGATGGCCGCGGCTCTGGAGGAGGGGCATGGCTGGGTCTGGCTGATCATGCTGTTTGCGTCGGCGGGCGTGTTCCATCATGCGGGGATCAAGATCCCGTTCTTTGCCTTCTTCGCCCACGATTCCGGCATCAGGGCCAAGGAGCCACCGGTCAACATGCTGATCGCCATGGGCATTGCCGCGGCGATTTGCGTGTTCAACGGCGTCTATCCCTGGGCTCTTTACAGCTTGCTTCCCTGGCCGGTCGAGTACGAGCCCTATACGGCGACCCATGTCATCACCCAGACGCAGTTGCTGTTCTTCTCGGCGCTGGCCTTCGTCTTCCTGAAGCTGACCGGACTCTATCCGCCGGAATTGCCGTCGGTGAATATCGATGCGGAGTGGACATACCGGCGGCTGTTTCCCCGGATGGTCAGGCGGATTCTGGGCTTGGCCGCGCCGATCGACGAAGCGGTTCGCCGGGCCGCGAATTCGCGTATTCAGCGGTTCCTCGCCCGGCTGTATCGCCATCACGGACCCGAGGGCGTGCTGGCGCGCACCTGGGCGACCGGCAGCACGGCGCTGTGGGTAGCGGTGCTGCTGAGCGTCTATCTGGTGGTTTATTACCTCTGATCGCGTCTGCGCGGACTGGCAATTGCCGGTCGGGGCACCACCTCATAGGCAGCGCTTTAACACCGGGAACGGATCGAGCCGCATGAGAAAATCCAAGCTGATGGGCGTATCGGCGAACCGGCCCTCCAGCGGCAATGAGTTCCGGGCCCTGCGCATCCTGCTGCCCTATATGTGGCCCCGTGGCGCGGCCGGCCTGCGACTGCGCGTGGTCGCGGCGGCGGTGCTGCTGGTCGGCGCCAAGGTCACCAATGTCTATGTGCCGATGTTTTACCGCGACGCGGTTGACATGCTGTCGGGCAAGGGCGGCATGGCGATTGCCCTGCCGATCGGCCTGCTGTTCGCCTATGGCATCGCCCGTCTGGGCGCGGTGGGGTTCGGCGAGCTGCGCGACGCGGTATTCGCCAAGGTGGTGCAGCGGGCAATGCGGGCCGCGGCCCTGCGCACCTT
>JAHELM010000404.1 GCA_024644185.1 Rhodospirillales bacterium
GACGCTGGCCGGCGGACCGCCCTTCCTGCTGATGCTGAACATGGGGCTCCAGCTTGCGCCGGCGGCGCATGGCGCGATCATCGCCAATGGCATGATCCCGGTCTTTACCATGATTCTGGGGCTGGCGGTGCTGCGGACGTCGCCCAGCCGGCGCGAGATCGCCGGCCTGGCCATCGTCATCGCCGGCATCGTCGCGCTGGGCTGGCAGAGCCTGATGACCGGGAATGCCGGGCCCTGGGCCTGGGCCGGCGATCTGTTCGACGCGGCGGCGGC
This sequence comes from Rhodospirillales bacterium, assembly GCA_024644185.1. Classification (GTDB taxonomy): domain Bacteria; phylum Pseudomonadota; class Alphaproteobacteria; order UBA8366; family JADFVY01; genus JAHELM01. The sequence goes on from JAHELM010000404.1 coordinate 274, forward strand.
GGCGCTGTGGGGCCTTTATGCGGTGCTGTGCCGCCGCTGGCGCGTCGATGCGCTGCGCGCGACCGCGGCGATCGCCGTGGCCGGCATGCTGGTCTACCTGCCATTCTGGCTGCTCTTCTACGACACCCATGTCTGGGCGGCGTCCTGGGGCGAGGTGATCTGGCAGGCGTTCTACCAGGGCATCGTCGCGGGGATCGTCGCCATCCTGTTGTTTACCAGGGCGGTGGAGATGCTGGGCGCCAACCCGGCGGCGCTGTTTTCCGCCATCACCCCGGCGCTGGCGATCCTGATCGCGGTGCCGGTGCTGGGCGAGGTTCCGGGGCCGCTGGAATGGGCCGGGATGGGGCTGGCGATCGCCGGCATGGTTGTGGCGCTGGCCCCGGCCCGCCGGCGGCCTATATGATGCGCGAAGCGAATATTGCAAACAGTCCGATATTGCGTGAAATGCACAATCCAGAACCCGCGAAGACCGCCGGTTGGCGCCGGCCCGAAATCCTGCTGCTGATGATGGCGGCGGCCTCGCCGGTCAGTTTTTCCGCCTGGCAGGCCTTGCTGAACAACTTCGCCATCGAGCGCGCATCGTTCACCGGCGCCGAGATGGGCATGCTGCAAAGCCTGCGCGAGGTGCCCGGCTTCATCTCCTTCGCCGTGGTCTTCCTGCTGCTGTTCATGCGCGAACAGGGCGTCGCTTACGTTTCGCTGCTGTTCCTTGGCATCGGCACGGCGATCACCGGGTTCTTCCCGTCGGTGCTCGGTCTCTACGTCACCACCGTGGTGATGTCGCTGGGCTTTCATTACTACGAGACGGTGCAGACCTCGCTGTCGTTGCAATGGATCGACAAGAAGCGTGCGCCCGAGATGCTGGGGCGCCTCATTTCGATCGGCGCCTTCGCCTCGATCGCCACCTACGGCATGATCTGGCTGTCCTTCGACCTGGCCGGGCTGGATTACCGCTGGGTCTATCTGTTGGCCGGCGGGGTCAGCGTCGGCATCGCGGTCTTCGCCTGGCTCGCCTTTCCGCATTACCCCGAGGCGGTGCGCCAGCACCGGCACATGGTGCTGCGCCGGCGCTACTGGCTGTATTACCTGCTGGTCTTCATGTCGGGGGCGCGGCGGCAGATTTTCGTCGTCTTCGCCGGATTCCTGATGGTCGAGAAATTCGGCTACACGGTCGAACAGATCACCCTGCTGTTCCTGCTGAATTCCGTCATCAACACCGTGGCGGCGCCGCGCATCGGCCGCCTGATCGGGCGGGTGGGCGAACGCAACGCGCTGGTTTTCGAATATGCCGGGCTGATCCTGGTGTTCATCCTGTATGCCTTCGTCGGCAATGCCTGGCTGGCGGCTGGATTGTATGTGGTGGATCACCTGTTCTTCGCGCTGGCGATTGCCATCAAGACCTATTTCCAGAAGATCGCCGACCCGGCCGATATCGCCTCGACCGCCGGCGTGGGCTTTACCATAAACCACATCGCCGCGGTGGCGATCCCGGTGGTTTTCGGCCTGATCTGGCTGGTCTCGCCGGCGGCCGTGTTCCTGGCCGGCGCGGCGATGGCGGCGGTATCGCTGGTGCTGTCGCTGAACGTGCCGCGGATTCCCGCCCCGGGCAACGAGGTTATCGTCCTCCGCCGCCTCAGCGGTCCGGTCCCGTCCCCCGCGGCTGAATAGCCGGGGGCGGTTGTCGCGACGAAATGCGTGCGGCCGGACCCCCCTGGAGATCGGGGGCCCGGCCGTCGATGGGCCGCGACCGCGGCGGGAGGAACCGCGCGCGCGGGGGGAGTTTACCGTGCCGGCTGGATCCAGCCCGTGTGCCGGTCGATCGCCAGTTTCTGAACCAGAGAATTGTCGAGCGTGACGATCTCGGCGGTGATGGTGTCGTCATCGACGATTTCGATGCCGCCCAGGGTCAGCCGCGCGTTGCCCTGCGCCGCAAGCCAGGCCTCGAGCCGTGCCTTGACGCCGTCGACGTCGAGATCGAGGTCGGTGGCCGTGGCATTCTGCAGGCAGGGATGTCCGCCCGCGCCGGGGCCCGGCCCGAACCCGGATCCCATCATACCCATGCCGAAGCCCGGACCCATGCCGTAACCCATGTGATAGCCGGCGCCCGGTCCGGGCCCGTAGCCTTGCTGGCCGCCACCCATCATGCCGTAGCCCATCATGCCGCCGAAGCCACCGCCCAGCGGCCCGTGCGCCAGCGCCGGCAGCCCGACAACGGCCAGCCCGGCGACCACGGCAAGCGATGCGATCGTTGCTTTGTGACGCGTTTTCATGATGTGTCCTTTCAGGTCCAGTTTTCCGGTCAACCCGGGGCATGGCGGGACTATGATCGCCGGGCGTAACGCGACGATGTCGGGCGACCCGGCATTTTGTAACGGAACGTAACGCGCGCCGCCCTTGTTACCCGGCGTTACAATTTTCTTCGGGCGAATGCCGGGAAAGGGATTATTTTCTGTTGGAAGGGGGCGCCGTTCGGCCCTTTCCGGGGAACCATGGACAACGCATCGCATATCCTAATCGTCGACGACGATCGCGAGATCCGCGAGTTGCTCGGCAAGTTCCTGGAACGGCACGGCTACCGCGTCGATACGGCGCGCGACGGCCGCGAGATGCGTGCGGCGCTGGCCGGCTGGAAGATCGACCTGATCGTGCTCGACCTGATGCTGCCGGGCGAGGACGGGCTGACGCTGTGCCGGACCCTGCGGGCCGAGTCCGCGATTCCGGTCATCATGCTGACCGCCATGGGCGACGAGACCGACCGGATCGTCGGGCTGGAGATGGGCGCCGACGACTATGTCGCAAAACCGTTCAACCCGCGCGAATTGCTGGCCCGCATCAAGGCGGTGCTGCGCCGGGCCGGCGAGCCGCGCGCCACCTCCGTCGACGACCGGGCGCCGGTGGCGAAATTCGCCGGCTGGGCGCTGGATTCGGCGCGGCGCTGCCTGGTGTCGCCGGACG
>JAHELM010000405.1 GCA_024644185.1 Rhodospirillales bacterium
CTATGCCTTCAGCCCCGCCGTGATGGTCGGCGAATGCGCCGATCTGCGGCTGCTGAACGCGCGCGAATGCCTGCGCGTGGCCCGCGAACACCCCGACATCGTCGTCGGCGTCAAGGCGCGGGTCGGCTTTCATGCCGGCGGGTCGTCCGGCGCGGCGCCGCTGGACATCGCGCTGGAAGTGGCCGATGCGCTGGACCTGCCGGTGATGGCGCATATCGATTTCCCGCCGCCCAGCCGGCGCGAGGTGCTGGACCGGCTGCGGCCCGGCGACATCCTGACCCATTGCTTCCGGCCCTTCCCGAACGCGCCGATCGACGGCCGCGGCAAGGTGCGCGAGGAAATCGTCGAGGCGCACAAGCGCGGGGTGATCTTCGATATCGGCCACGGCTTCGGCGGATTTTCCTTTGAATCCGGGCGGGCGCTGATCGCCGCCGGCATCCTGCCCGACGTTCTCAGCAGCGACGTGCATGTGCTCAGCGTCGACGGCCCGGCCCATGACGTGCTGGCGGTGATGGGCAAGTTCCTCAATCTCGGAATGGATCTGGGCGCGGTGGTGCGCGCGGTGACCGCCAATCCCGCGCGGGCGCTGCGCCGGCCGGATCTCGGCACGCTGAAGCCCGGCTCCGCCGGCGATGCCACGGTGCTCGATCTGCGGCGCGGGCAGTACGACTATGTCGATGCGATGCAGCAGGTGGTGCACGGCGACAGCCGGCTGTTCAACGCCGGAATGGTGATCGGCGGCGCCTGGTGGCATGACGGCGACGCCGGCTGACCAATGGCGGCCGGGGAACGGGGAGGAAAAATGTATCGCGGCATGTACACCTATGCCTGGGACCTGGCCGAGGAAGGCGTGGCCGCCGTCGCCGGGCGGCTGGCCGATGCCGGGCTGAACACGGTGACGCTGGCGACCTCCTATCACGCCGGCAAGTTCCTGCGGCCGCACGCGCCGCGCCGCAAGGTGTATTTCCCCGAGGACGGGACCGTCTATTTCCGGCCCGACATGGCGCGCTACGGCCGCATCAAGCCGCGGGTCAATTCCATGGTGGCGGATTTCGACGCGCTGGCCGAGCTGGAGCGCGCGGCGCCGGCGCTGGACCGGGTCGGCTGGACGGTCTGTCTGCACAATACTCCGCTGGGCCTGGCGCATCCCGATCTGGTGGCGCGCAACGCCTTCGGCGATCCGTATGTCTTCAGCCTGTGCCCGTCGCAGCCGGCGGCGCGCGAATACGTGGTGGCGCTGTGCGCCGACATGGGGGCGAATTATTCGCTGAAGGCGCTGGCCCTGGAGACGCCGGGCTGGCTGCCCTTCGCGCATGGCTATCACCACGAATTCCAGCTCGTCGAGATGAATCCCGCGGTCGAGGCGATGCTCGGCCTGTGCTTCTGCGATGCCTGTCGCGAGGGCGCGCGCGGCCAGAACTTCGATTTCGAGCGCCTGCGGCTGAAGGTGCGCGCCGATGTCGAGCGCTTCCTCGCCGCCGACATCGCGCCGGCGGCCGAGGTCGCCGGCGCCTGGTGGACCGCCGACATCGCCACCGATCCGGAATGGGCGTCGTTCCTCGCCTGGCGCTGCCGCGTGGTGGCCGGGCTGGTGCGCGACGTGCGGGCGGCGCTGAACCCGGCGGTGGAACTGCGCATCGTCCCGACGGTGCAGAGCCCGAACGCCCTGTGCTGGAGCGAGGGCAGCGATCTCGCTTTGCTGGCGGCCGAGGCCGACGTGCTGGAAGTGCCGGCCTACCAGACCGGGGTCGCGGCCATCGCGGCGGATGCCTGGGACGTGCGCCGACGGGTCGGCGACGCGGCGCGGCTGAATTTCATCCTGCGCCCTTCCTATCCCAATTTGCGCGATGCGAACGCCCTGTCCGGGGCGGTAGATGCGCTTTGCGCACTATCGGCGGAGGGCTTCGCTTTCTACAATTACGGCCATGTCCGGCTGCAATCCCTCGACTGGATCCGCACCGCCCTGGCCGGCCACTGAGACAGGAGAAAATTCATACGATGCAACGGTTTACGAACAAGGTCGCGGTGGTGACCGGGGCCGGTCACGGCATCGGCCGGGCGATCGCGCGGCGGCTGGCCGGCGAGGGCGCGGCGGTCGCGGTCGTCGAGATCGATGCAAAACGCGGTGCCGAAACCGTCGATATCGTGCGGAAAGAGGGCGGAAAATCCCTTTTCGTTCAAGCCGATATCACCAGAATGGCGGAGGTCGGGGCGGGCGTGGCGCGGATCGAAAGGGAACTCGGGCCGATCGATCTTCTGGTCAACAACGCCGCCTTCACCGATGTGGGAAGCCTGGAAAAGATCACGCCGGAACAATGGGCTAACGAGATCGACATCAATCTCAACGGAACCTATTACTGCACCCGCGCCGTGCTCGGCGGAATGGTGGCCCGCGGCGCCGGTGCGATTGTCATGATAAGCTCTGTCAACGCCTTGAGATATTTCGGTAATCCCGGCTACAGCGCGGCCAAGGCCGGGCTGCTGAACCTGAACCAGGCGATCGCCGCCGAATACGGCCGCCACGGCATCCGCTGCAACGCCATCTGCCCCGGCTCGGTTCGCACCGACGCGCCATCCTGGCGAGAACGGCTGAAGCGCGACCCGCAAGTGTTTGAAAAACTGGCACGTTGGTATCCTCTGGGTCGCGTGGCGGAACCCGACGACGTGGCCAAGGCGGTGGTGTTCCTGGGATCGGACGAGGCCAGCTATATCAACGGCGCCATGCTGCCGGTCGATGGCGGGCTTCTGGCCGGGATGAATGTGATGATCGAGGAACTGACGCTGGAAGACCGGCCGATCGACTGAACACAGGAACAAAGGATTGAACATGCTGGTTATTTCCGAGAGTCTGGCGCGCGAACTGGTGAGCGTGGAGGACGCGATCCGTGTCGTCGAGGACAGCTTCGCCGCCATGGCGCGCGGTGCCGCCCGCAACTACCCGGTGGTTCGCGAGGTCGTCGGCTATCGCGATGCCGTGTACGGGGTCAAGGCCGGCTGCGATACCGCCGCGCCGATCCTCGGCCTGAAGGCAGGCGGCTACTGGCCGCACAACGCCGCCAGCGGGATGAGCAACCACCAGTCCTCGACCCTGCTGTTCGATCCCGAAACCGGGCGCGCCTCGGCCCTGGTCAGCGCCAATTACCTGACCGGCGTGCGCACCGGCGCCGCCAGCGCCATCGCCACCAAACACCTGGCGCGGCCGGATGCGCGCGTTCTGG
>JAHELM010000031.1 GCA_024644185.1 Rhodospirillales bacterium
GGTCGTGGGTGGCGGCAACTTCTGGCGCGGCATTAGCGCCAGCAACCGCGGCATGGAGCGCGCCACCGCCGACTACATGGGCATGCTGGCCACCGTCATAAATGCGCTGGCGCTGCAAAGCGCAATGGAAGGCGAGGGGTTGCACACCCGCGTGCTTTCCGCGATTCCCATGCAGACGGTCTGCGAACCCTATATCCGGCGCCGGGCCATGCGGCATATGGAAAAGGGGCGCGTTGTGATCTTCGCCGCCGGCACTGGCAACCCGTTCTTCACCACCGACACGGCCGCCGCGCTGCGCGCTTCGGAAATGGGCTGCGACGTGCTCATCAAGGCGACCAAGGTGGATGGCGTGTATAGCGCCGATCCGGTAAAGCATAAGGATGCCACCCGCTACGACCGGCTGACTTATCGTGACGTCCTGGCGCAGGACCTGAAGGTGATGGACGCATCGGCAATCGCGCTGTCGCGCGAAAACGGAATTCCCATCCTGGTGTTTTCCATCCACAAGCCGGGCGCATTGGTGGATGTGACCGAATCCAGGGGCAGCTTTACCTTGATCAGCGACGAGAGGTGACACATGTCGTTCGACATGAAAGATATTCGCAAGCGCATGGACGGCGCGGTCGTCGTATTGCGTAAGGAATTCGCGGGTTTGCGCACGGGCAGGGCTTCGGCAAGTCTGCTTGAGCCGCTTGTGGTCGATGCCTACGGCGCGCGCATGCAGATCACTCAGCTTGGCAACATCAATGTGCCCGAGCCGCGTCTGATCACCGTGCAGGTGTGGGACAGCAGCGTCGTGAAGGCCGTCGAGCGGGCGATCCGGGAGTCGGATCTGGGCCTGAATCCGCAGACCGAAGGGACGACGATCCGTGTGCCGATCCCTGACCTCAATCAGGAACGCCGGCAGGAATTGACCAAGGTGGCCGGTAAATACGCCGAGTTGGCTCGCGTGGCGGTACGCAATGTGCGTCGCGATGGCATGGACCACCTGAAGCGCATGGAGCGCGATGGCGATTTGACCGAAGACGAGCACCGTCAGAAATCACAAGAAATACAAACTCTGACGGACGAACACGTAAAACTGGTCGACGAGGCCTATCACGAAAAAGAACGGGAGATCATGCAGGTCTGAAGGCATGGATGGCGCAGCCGCGACATACGAGGACCTGATGCCGCCCACCCATGTGGCAATCATCATGGATGGCAACGGGCGCTGGGCCGAAGCGCGCGGTCTGCCGCGCGTCGCCGGTCACAAGCGCGGCGCGGAGGCGGTGCGCCGCACGTTGCAGGCGGCAGGCGAACTCGGTATTTCCTATTTGACCCTGTTTGGATTTTCCTCGGAAAACTGGCGCCGGCCGGAACAGGAAGTCGGCGATCTGATGGGGTTGCTGCGGCTCTATCTGGAGAGCGAGATCGAGGCCCTGAAAAACAAGGGCGTGCGATTGCGCGTTATCGGCGACCGTAGCCGCTTTGCGCCGGATATTGTCGAGTTGATTGGCCGTGCAGAGTCGGAAACCGCCGGAAATACCAGACTCAACCTGACGCTTGCCCTGAGTTACGGCGGGCGGCACGAAATTGTCGAAGCGGCACGCCTTCTGGCCGCCCGGGTTGCTTCAGGGGAACTGGATGCCTCGGATATCGATGAGTCCAGATTCGCCGATACGCTGGAAACCGCTGAAATTCCGGATCCGGACCTGCTTGTTCGCACCAGCGGCGAAAAACGCATAAGCAATTTCCTCTTATGGCAACTGGCCTATACCGAGCTTGTCTTTCTCGATGTGCTCTGGCCGGATTTCGGGGCGGACGACCTGGTCGCCGCCGTTCATGAATTTCACCGTCGCGAAAGACGCTATGGCGCAACAATCCGTACGGCCTGAACCCACGTCGGGCACCCTGACGAAACGTGTGATTTCGGCTGTCATCATGCTGCCGGTGGCACTGGCGGCCATGTGGACGGGAGGCTGGCTCTTCGCCCTTCTGGTCGGACTGTGCGCGGCCCTGATGTATTGGGAATGGCATGGCCTTCCCGTGCAGGGGGGGGCGAGCCGCCGAACCTTGGCGTGGCACGCCGGTATCGTTGGCAGCTTCGTCGGACCGCCGCTGGCGGTCGCCTTTGGCGGCCCCGCTTCGTTGGCCGTCGGCGTGGGTTTGGCGGCTCTTCTAGGGCTGCTTCTGGCGATCGAGGGCGGAAAGCACCAGGCGTTCCGCTGGGCCGGTTTTTTCTATATCTATGTCAGTTCCGTCGCCATGGCCTGGCTGCGCGAGGCCCCGCTTCTCGGGCTGGAAACCGTGATCTGGGTTTTTGCAATCGTGGTGGTAACGGATAGCGGCGCATATTTCAGCGGGCGCACGATCGGCGGCCCGAAACTGGCGCCCAGGATCAGTCCGAAGAAGACCTGGGCCGGCTTGATCGGTGGCATGATCGGCGCGGCGGCTGTCGGAACAGCGGCGGCTTTGATTCTGGAACTTGACTCGACCGTCGCTATCGCAACCCTCAGCGCCGGATTTGCGGTTGTCGCGCAGTTGGGCGATCTTCTTATTTCGAAAGCAAAACGAAAATTCGGTGTCAAGGACTCCAGCAATCTCATTCCAGGCCATGGCGGCGTGCTCGACAGGCTGGACGGCTTCCTGGCGGCGGCACTCGCGCTGGCAATTATAGCGGCCATTGGCGGCGGGAGCCCGCTGATATGGCTGTAGTCCTGCCGAAGGTGGCAACGCCGCCACGTCGTGTGACCATCCTGGGTTCGACCGGTTCTGTCGGATGCAGCACGATCGATCTGATTACCCGCAACCCCGCTGCATTCGTGGTGGAGGCGATCACCGCCGGCCGAAATGTCCGGCTTGTGGCCGAGCAGGCGCTGAAATTGCGGCCGCGCTTCGTGGCATTGGCGGACCCCGCGGGGTATCGCGATCTGAAGGCCGCTCTTTCCGGAAGCGGCATTGAAATCGCCGCCGGACCGGAGTCGGTGATCGCGGCGGCGGAGCGACCATCCGATTGGCTGATGGCCGCCATTGTCGGCGCCGCCGGGCTGGCGCCCGTCCTCGCGGCAATTCGCCGGGGCGCGATCATCGCCTTTGCCAACAAGGAATGCCTGGTCAGCGCCGGGGCGTTGATGATGCGTGAGGTCAGGCAGAACGGCGCGACGCTTCTGCCCGTGGATTCAGAACATAACGCAATCTTCCAGGTGTTCGATTTCGATCGACGGGATTGCGTTGTGGAACTGCTGCTGACAGCATCTGGCGGACCGTTTCGCGGACGCAGCCGGGACGAGATGTCGCGGGTTACGCCGGCCGAGGCGACCGCGCACCCAAACTGGGACATGGGCGCGAAGATCTCGGTCGATTCGGCGACCATGATGAACAAGGGTCTTGAGATTATCGAGGCTCATCACCTGTTCGGAATGCCGGAAGATCGCATTTCGGTTCTGGTCCATCCGCAATCCGTGATCCATAGCCTCGTGCGCTACGTGGATGGCTCGGTTCTGGCGCAACTCGGACAGCCCGACATGCGCACGCCGATCGCGCATGCGCTGGCCTGGCCGGGCCGCATGGCGGTACCGGTTGCACCTCTGGATTTGGCGGCGCTGGCCAGCCTCACCTTTGAAGCCCCCGATCCGGAGCGGTTTCCGGCCCTGCGTCTGGCCCGCGAAGTCTTGCGTGCCGGCGGCACGATGCCAACGGTATTGAATGCGGCGAACGAGGTTGCCGTCGCGGGATTCCTCGATGGAAAGATCGGATTCCTCGACATTGCGGGCGTCGTTGACCATATTCTGGAGAGCATTCCGCGCCGTGAAGCCGAGAACCTGCAGAACGTGCTCGACGCGGATAAGGATGCAAGGCGTTGCGCGGGCGAACATATCGCCCGCCTTGCCAGATAGCGGCTTGCCGGGAACCCATTTCTGTCGGGCGCCCGATCGGTCTTTTCAATAACGTTGCCAGACGGAGTCGCTGAAACCCGATGATCGATGTACTCGCCAATATTTCGGATAGAGCATTCTGGTTCCTGGTGCTGCTGACGCCGCTTGTGTTCGTCCATGAGCTTGGCCACTACCTCGTCGCCCGCTGGTGCGGCGTGCGGGTCGACGTCTTTTCCATCGGATTTGGACCCGAGATTTTCGGCTGGAAGGCGCGCAACGGGACCCACTGGAAGATTTCCGCAATCCCGCTGGGCGGCTACATCAAGATGTTCGGCGAGCATGCCATCGAGCCGGATGCCGACGGTCATGTGCGGGACCTGAGCGCCGAGGAGCAGGCTGTTTCATTCCAGGGCAAGCGCCTCAGCCAGCGGGCCGCGATCGTATTCGCCGGGCCGGCGGCGAATTACGCTTTCGCGATCGCGGTTGCCGCTGTCATGTTCGTCGCCGTCGGACAATACTACACGCCTCCCCGCATCGGCGGCATATCCGAGGGAGGCCCCGCCGCCGCCGCGGGCCTGCAGCCGGGCGACACGATCGTCAGCATTGGCGGCGCGTCAGTCGAGCGGTTCGAAGATATCGTTCAGTTGATTCGGATGGCGCCGGGCGAACGCCTTCGGATCGACGTCTTGCGCGACGGCGAACCGGTGACGCTGGACGCGGTTCTGGATGAGAAACCGCTTCAGGCGATCGACGGTACCATGCAAAATGTCGGTGATCTGGGGCTGGTACCCTACATACCGGCCACTGTCGGCAGGGTGGTCGAAGGAAGTGCCGCCAAAGAGGCCGGCCTGCAAGCAGGCGACCGTATCGTCAATATCGACGGCGCGGCGGTCGAGAGATTCGATCAAATTCAGGGAATCATACGCAACGCACCGGGTCGGGCGCTGACCATGGTGGTCGAGCGAGGCGGCGTGGACGTCGTTCTGACGGTGACGCCGCGCCCGGTTGAGGAACCGCAGGAAACCGGGCCGCCGATCGTGGTGGGACAATTGGGTGTTGCCGCCGAACGGCTCAGCGAGCTGATCCGATATGACCCCGTGACTGCGTTGTGGCGCGCAACCCAGGCCGCGGGCACCATGACTCGCGATACGCTCAAGGCGATGGGGCAGATCGTGACCGGCAAGCGCGACAGCAAGGAGATGGGCGGCCCGATCATGATCGCGCAGGTGTCCGGCATGGTTGCACAGGCGGGACCGCTCGCTTTCATCGAGTTGATGATCTTCTTTTCGATCAATCTCGGTCTCATCAATCTGTTGCCGGTTCCGGTTCTTGACGGCGGCCATCTGGCCTTCTATGCGGTTGAGGCCGTGCGGGGGCGTCCGGTAGGGGAAAGGGCGCAGGAATTCAGCTTCAAGATCGGGCTGGCTTTGGTCCTGAGCCTCATGATATTCGTTACCGTTAATGACTTGTTGCATCGCGTCTTTTGACGTCCGCCGCGAATAAAGAACAGGGAAAGGGGCCCCGCCAGGGGAAGACAGAGGTGCTGCGAATCCTGCTTCGCGCGCTGTGCCTTGGGCTCGGCGTTGCAATCCCTTTTGCTATTCCCGTTCTAGCCCAGGAAACCGGCGTGCCGGTTATCGTGCCAACCGCGCCATTGGAAAACCCGGGTCCGTCGGCGAGTTCCGGTCAGTCCGTTGTGCCTGAAGGGGCCGCGATTCTGGCCGGCGTGGTCGTCGAGGGCAACCAGCGTATCGAGCCGGAGACCGTGGTCAGCTATATGGACCTCCGCAAGGGGGATCCGTTTACGGTCTCGGATATCGACAAGGCGCTGAAGAACCTCTTCGCGACCGGTCTGTTCGCCGACGTGGCGATTCGGCGGGAAGGCGATGTTCTGGTTGTGCGTGTCGCGGAAAATCCGATCATCAACCGGATTGCCTTCGAGGGCAATCTGCGGGTCAAGGACGATGCCCTGATGCGCGAGGTGCAATTGCGCCCGCGCGTGGTATTTACCCGTTCACGCGTGCAGAGCGATGTCACCAGAATTCTGGATCTCTATCGCCACAGCGGCCGCTTCGGCGCCAGTGTGGAACCGAAGATAATTCAGCTTGAGCAAAATCGCGTCGATCTGGTGTTTGAAATTGACGAAGGGCCGCTGACCCGCGTGGATCGCATCAGTTTTGTTGGCAACAGGAAGTTTTCCGACAGGACGTTGCGGGGGGAGATATTTACCCGTGAATCGCGCTGGTACCGGTTTTTCAGCGCGGCGGACAAGTACGATCCGGACCAGCTTGGCTTCGATCAGGAAACCTTGCGCCGGTACTACCTGAAGAACGGCTATGCCGATTTCAGGATAGTCTCGGCGGTCGCCGAACTGACGCCCGAAAAAGATGCCTTCTTCATTACAATTACAATCGATGAAGGCGAGAGATACCGGATTGGCAAGGTAGACGTCACTTCCAAGATCCGTGCTATCGACCCCGCACCACTGAAGTCGGAAATCACGGTGGATGAAGGCGACTGGTATAATGCCGACGAGGTCGAGAATAGTGTCCAGGCGCTGACCCAGGCGGTTGGCAATTTCGGCTATGCTTTTGCCGATATCCGCCCGACCCTTGATCGCAACCGCGAAAAAGGCACGGTGAATATCACATTCGAAATCCAGGAGGCGCCGCGCGTCTTTGTCGAACGCATCGACATCGGCGGAAATGTGCGCACGGAGGATAGGGTCATCCGCCGTGAGTTTCGCCTCGTCGAGGGGGATGCCTTCAATGCCGCGAAGATCCGGCGGTCCCGCGATCGGATTGGAAACCTCGGATTCTTCAAGAAAGTGGACTTGACCAGCGAACCTGGATCGACCCCGGATCGGACGGTCATCAAGGTGGATGTCGAGGAGCAGTCGACCGGGTCTCTGGGCGTCGGCGCCGGATACTCGACGACCGACGGCGCGTTGGCGAACGTTACGCTGCGAGAGAAGAACCTTCTCGGCAAGGGACAGGACATCAGCCTTTCCGTTCAGGCTTCCGAGCGCACGCAGGATTTCAATTTCAGTTTTACCGAGCCGTATTTCCTGGACCGGAATCTGGCGGCCGGTATCGACCTGTTTCACCAAACCGAGAACAATTCAAGTGTCAGTTCGTATTCCAGCGCAAGGACTGGTGGCGGCTTGCGGCTGGGCTACGAAATCAATGAAGAATGGTCGCAACGCCTGCGTTACCTGCTGCGGCAGGATGTGGTTGAGGGGATCAGTCCGACGGCATCCCTTGCCATTCAACAGCAGGCAGGCACCACCATGACGTCGTTGGTCGGGCAGGACCTCACATACGACCTCCGCGACAACAAGATTGAACCGACCAAGGGATTTTTCGCACGTCTTTCAACAGATTATGCCGGTCTTGGCGGTGATCTGATCTATGCCAAGGCGCGCCTCACCAGTGGCGTCTTCGTGCCGGTTTCTGAAAACATCGTCGGCAGCCTTGTCGTCAACGGGGCGATCATCGACGGTCTCGGCGACCCAGTGCGAATTACCGATCGCTTCTTCCTCGGTGGCGACAATCTTCGCGGGTTCAGGAGCGGAGGTGTCGGTCCTCGGGACGTGGCCACTGGAGATGCGCTCGGCGGCAAGATGACGTATTATGGAACTTTGCAGTTTCGGTTCCCGCTTGGCCTGCCCGACGAGCTTGGCATTTCGGGGTCCCTGTTCACGGATTTCGGTTCTCTTACGGAAATTGATGAAACCGGACCGACAATCTTCGATGAACCGTCGCTGCGGGCGTCCTGGGGCGTCGGATTGGCTTGGAAATCGCCGATAGGGCCGATGAATCTCGATTTTGCATGGCCGTTGCAGCAGGAAGATTTCGACAAGACGGAAGTGTTCAGACTTCGCTTCGGAACCCGTTTCTAGACAGGAAGAACATGTTGAAAACAAAACTCATAGCCTTGCTTCTGGTCGTCGGATGCGTGGCGACCGGCGTATCTCCGGCAATCGCCCAGACAGCCAAGCCGACGGTCATCGCGGTCATCAATTATGCCCAGGCGATGCGAGAGTCGAAGGCAGGGCAGAGCGTTCGCGAACAGGTCGACAAGCAACGCGCTGTCTACCAGACGGAAATCAAGGCTACGCAGACCAAGTTGGAAGCGGCCAAACAGGAACTGCTCCAGCAACAGGCTGTGCTTGCGGCCGATGCCTTCGCCCGCAAACGCCAGGAGTTCCAGCAGCAGGCAGAGGAACTTCAGCGCACCGCGCAGATGCGGAAACGCGCGCTCGACCAGATGCAGGCAGCCGGTTTCGGTGAAATCGAAAAGGCGCTTCGCGCGGTGCTGGAAGATATTGTCAAGGAACGGGGGCTTGATCTCGTCCTCAATGCCGGACCGGGAACCAGCACGGTACTGATGGCGGGCAAGGAGATGTTCATCACCGACGAGGCGATCAAACGGCTCGACCAGAAGCTGCCCAAGGTGACGGTAAAACCAGTGGCGGAATGACGCGATGGCGGATCCCCGTTTTTTCACGCGCGCAGGGCCGTTTCGGCTGGCCGAACTCGCCGGACGATGTGGCGCGACCCTGGCGGATTCCGGAGATGCCGAGCGCGTGGTCGCTGACGTGGGGCCGCTTGCCACTGCAGCCGCGGATCATGTGAGCTTTCTGGACAACAAGAAGTATGCCGCGGTTCTTGAGACAAGCGGTGCCGGGGCGTGCATCCTGCAGCACGACATGGCTGGGCGTGCGCCGAAGGGAATGGCTCTGCTGTTGACGCGCAATCCCTACAAGGCCTATGCGCTTGCAGCCCAGGCATTCTATCCCGAGCCTGAATTCGAGCCAGGGATCGCGCCTTCGGCGGTCGTCGATCCGACGGTTCAGCTGGGCGAGGGCAGCCTGGTTGAGGCGGGCGTCGTGATCGGTCGCGGCGTTGAAATTGGCAAGCGCTGCCGGATCGGACCGAACGCGGTTATCGGAAACTTCGTTGTCATCGGTGACGACACCGTAATTGGCGCCAATGCGACGATCAGCCATTGTCTTGTCGGTGCGCGCGTCGTTATTTTCCCAGGCGCCTGTATCGGGCAACCGGGTTTTGGCTTTGCCATCGACCCGAAGGGACATGTCAAGGTGCCGCAACTCGGCCGGGTCATCATTGAGGACGATGTCGAAATCGGTGCCAATGTCGCCGTCGACAGGGGGTCGGGACCCGATACGGTGATCGGAGCCGGTACCATGATGGACAATCTCGTGCAGGTCGCGCACAACGTTCGCATCGGGCGCCGCTGCGTTATTGCCGGGCAGGTCGGCATATCCGGCAGTTCTGAGTTAGGCGATCTGGTTATTATCGGCGGGCAGGCGGGTGTTGCCGGGCATCTGAAGATAGGTGCCGGCGTGCAGATTGCCGCCCAGAGCGGTATCCTGCGCGAAACGGCCGCGGGCGAACGCGTGATGGGGACGCCGGCAAAACCGTTGCGCCAGTTCTTCCGCGAAGTCGCGACGCTGGAAAAAATTTCTTCAAAAGACAAAGAGAATGCAAAAGGATGAAAGACGAAGCTGAGCAAATAGGAGAGGTCGACGTCAACGGTATCATGCGGATGCTGCCGCATCGTTACCCGTTCCTGATGATCGACAAGGTGGTGGAAATCGTGCCTGGAGAAAGCGCGGTCGGCGTCAAGTGCGTGACCGTCGCCGAGCCTCATTTTCAAGGACACTTCCCAGGTCAACCCATCATGCCCGGTGTTCTGATCATCGAGGCAATGGCCCAGACAGCCGCGACCATGGTCGTCTATACGCTGGGCGAGCAAGCCATGGATAAGCTGGTCTATTTCATGAGCATCGACAACTGCCGCTTTCGCAAGCCGGTGGTGCCGGGCGATGTGCTGCGAATTCATGTGGCGAAGATCCAGTCGCGCGGCCCGGTGTGGAAATTCGAGGGCAAGGCCAGGGTCAATGACGCAGTGGTGGCCGAGGCTGCCTTTGCCGCGATGCTGGTGGATCGCTGAATGAGCCAGATTCACCCCGGCGCTGTCGTCGATCCTGCTGCCAGGCTGGGCAAGGACGTCGTTATCGGGCCGTTCTGCGTGGTTGGGCCCGCCGTGACTCTGGGCGATGGCGTGACGTTGCAGTCGCACGTCGTCGTGGATGGCCACACCGAGATCGGCGCGGGGACCAGAATCTTTCCGTTCGCCGCGATCGGAACGCAGCCGCAAGATCTGAAATATCATGGCGAGAAATCGCGCCTGATCGTCGGCCGCAACAATGTCATCCGCGAATACGTGACCATGAACCCCGGCACGGAAGGGGGCGGCATGGAGACGCGGGTGGGAGACAACGGCCTGTTCATGATCGGCGTGCACATTGCGCATGACTGCGTCGTGGGCAATAACGCCATCCTGGCCAATAACGCTACTCTCGCCGGCCACGTGAAGGTGGGCGACCATGTGGTGATTGGCGGGCTGGCGGCGGTGCATCAATTCGTCCGCATCGGCGCGCATGCCATGATCGGCGGCCTGTCAGGCGTCGAACATGACGTTATTCCCTTCGGCTCGGTGATGGGCGAGCGGGCGAGTCTCGCCGGGCTGAATATCATCGGTATGAAGCGGCGCGGCTTCGACCGTGATACGATCCACGGATTGCGAGCCGCCTTCCGGGAACTCTTTACCGAAACCGGGACAATTGCCGAGCGCGTGGCCGCCGTAACCGCCCGGCATGCCGGTAATGCCGCGGTTTCGGAAATCATCGCGTTCATGCGAGTGGAGTCGCAGCGCGGTCTGACGACCCCGAAAGCGGAGAATGGCGCGTAAGCTCGGTATTCTTGCGGGAGGCGGGCAGCTTCCCGGGATGGTCATTGAAGCCTGTCGCCAGACTGGCCGTGATTTCTTCGTGCTTGCGTTCAAGGGGCAGGCCGATCCGGCAACCGTCGAGGCCGCGCCGCATGAATGGATTCGTCTGGGTTCCGCGGGTACGGGCTTCTCCATCCTCCGCAAGCACGGCGTGCAGGACCTGGTGATGGCCGGCCGTATTCGCCGGCCGTCGCTGACCGACCTTCGACCGGATTTGCGGACAATGGGTTTTTTTGCGCGGCTGGGGCTCAAGGGCATTGGCGACGATGGGCTGTTGCGGGCCGTGATTGCCGAGCTTGAGAGTGAAGGCTTTCATGTGGTCGGCGTCGATACGCTCTTGCCGTCTCTGAAGGCGGAGGAGGGCGTACTCGGCAAGCATTCCCCCGACGCGCAGGCGGATGCCGACATCGGCCGCGGCGTGGCCGTGCTGCAAGCGCTTGGCGATGTCGATGTCGGGCAGGGTGTGGTTGTACAGCAGGGGATCGTGCTGGGCGTCGAGGCGGTCGAGGGCACCGACGCGATGCTCGACCGCTGCGCCAGGCTGAAGAGGCAGGGAGCGGGCGGCGTTCTGGTGAAGTTCAGTAAACCTGGGCAGGAGACCCGCGTCGATCTGCCGACGATCGGTCCGGAAACCATATCCCGGGCCACTTTGGCCGGGCTGCGTGGAATCGCTGTCGAGGCTGGCGCGACGATCGTCGTCGAGCGGGAAAAACTGATCCAGCAAGCGGACCGGGCCGGATTGTTCGTCATTGGCGTGGCGCGTCCGCAATGACCGGCCTGCCGTTGATCTTCGTAATCGCCGGCGAACCCTCCGGGGATGTGCTCGGCGGCAGGGTGATGGCGGCGCTCAAGGAACTGACGGGCGGGCATATTCGGTTCGCGGGCATAGGCGGCGAGTCCATGCGCGATCAAGGCCTTCAATCTCTGTTTCCGATGGAAGAGCTGTCGGTCATGGGGGTCGCCGAGATATTGCCGCATCTGCCGAGGCTGTTACGGCGCATTGCGGAAACGGCACGGGCTGTCGATGCGGCCCGGCCACGGGCGCTGCTTACCATCGACTCTCCTGATTTCTGCCGCCGGGTGGCCCGGCGTGTGCACGACCGGACAATCCCGCGCATTCATTACGTCGCGCCGACGGTATGGGCCTGGCGGCCATGGCGGGCGAAGGGATTCGCACGGGATTTCACGAATCTTCTGGCCCTGCTGCCCTTTGAACCTGCCTGGTTCGAACGCGTTGGCCTGGCCTGCAGATTTGTTGGCCATCCCGTTGTCGAGGGCGGAGCCGTCGGAGGGGACGGGTCTGGATTTCGGGCGCGACACGGCATCGCACCGGATGAGAAGCTGATTTGTGTTCTGCCTGGAAGCCGGCGCGGGGAA
>JAHELM010000406.1 GCA_024644185.1 Rhodospirillales bacterium
GCGTGCTTCCTCGAAGGGCCAGGCCTTCGCGTTATGGGCAAGGTCGCGGGTCGTCATTATGTGGTGTGCCGCCGGAACTGGGGTTGAAACAGGCGCGCAAACTAAGGCGTGCGCGGCAGGTCGTCAATGTTTCCGGCGGGGCCGGGCCGTCAATGTTTCCGGCGGGGCCGGGCGGCGCGGCCGGTGCAAATATCGCGTGGCTCCGGAAAGCCAGGGATGACAGAGCGGAAAACTCGGGTATCATCCGCGCCGCGGGGTTGAAAAAAATCTGGAGGGGGGTATGACGAAGCTGGCGCTTTCCATCGCGACCAACGATTACGATCATTTCCGCGATTTCCGGCTCGGCGACGTGCGCGCCGAGGGAATCGACCACAACTGGTTCGTCTTCAGCCATCACGAATGTTTCGCGCGCTTTACCGCCAACCGCGAATTCGACCTGGCCGAGCTGTCCTTCGCCAAGTTCGCCACCCAGGTGACGAGGCCGGACAGCGATATCGTCGGGCTTCCCGTGATCTGTTCAAGGCTGTTCCGCTTCAGTTCGTTCTATATCAACCGCAAGAGCGGCATCAGAACCGTCGAGGATTTGAAGGGCAAGAAGATCGGCTCGCCGGAATGGGCGCATTCGGCAGCCGTCTACATGCGCGGCTGGATGCACAACGAGATGGGCGTGAAGCTGGCCGACGTGCACTGGGTGCAGGCCGGGGCGAATTCGCCCGGGCGCGAGGAGAAGGTCGAGCTCAATTTGCCGGAGGGCGTGACGCTGACGCGCGTGCGCGACAAGTCGCTGAGCGAGCTGCTGGCCGCCGGAGAGATTGACTGCGCCATAATCGCCCGCCCACCGACCTGTTTCCTGGAGGGGCATCCGGACGTGGTGCGACTCTATCCGGATTATCTGGAGATGGAGGAGCAGTCCTACGAGCGCACGAAGGTCTGGCCGATCATGCATATCATCGCGATGAAGAAACGGATTCTCGACGAGCACCCCTGGGCCGCGCGGAATCTCTTCAACGCCTTCCTCGAATCCAAGCGCCGCAGCGTCGAGCGCCTGCTCGATCCGGCTATTTCGCGCTATCCGCTGGCCTGGCTTCCCACCTATGCCCGCAAGATGCAGGGAATCTTCGGCGCCGACCCGTTCCCCTACGGGATCGAGGAAAACCGCGCGACCTGGGAGCAGATGTCGCTGTACACCCACCAGCAGGGCATCGCCCACCGCCAGTTCACGCCGGAGGAGATCTTCCCCAAGGGCATCATGACCAAGGTCATCATTTGATTCGGACGGCGGGGGATCGGAGAACATGAGCGAAGCACCGAAATCCGGCGGCCCGGTCGCGGCCGAAACCATCGCCGATCTGGCGGCGGCCAGCCGAATCCTGGCCGAGCGCGGCGTCGTTGACGGCTTCGGCCATGTCTCCATGCGCCACCCCGATGCGCCCGACCGCTATCTGATGTCGCGCGCGGTGGCGCCGGCGCTGGTGACGCCCGACGACATCCTCGAATACGATCTGGACAGCAATCCGTGCAACGCCAGCGGGCGCGGCAGCTTTCTGGAACGCTTCATCCATGGCGCGATCTACAAGGCCCGGCCGGACATCAATTCCGCGGTGCACAGTCATTCGCCCTCGGTCATTCCCTTCGGCCTTGTCGACGTGGGCATGCAGGCGATGTTCCACAACGCGGCCTTTCTGGCCGCCGGCGTGCCGGTGTTCGATATCAGCCGGAAATTCGGAGCCACCGACATGCTGGTCTGCGATTGCGCCAGGGGCGTGGCGCTGGCCGAGGCGCTGGGCGACAAGGACATCGCGCTGATGCGCGCGCACGGCTCGGTCGCCTGCGGCCCGACACTGCAAACCGCGGTCTTCCGGGCCGTCTATACCGAGGTCAATGCCCGGATCCAGCACTGGACCGTGGCGCTGGGCGCTGGCGGTCCGATCGCCGCGCTGGACGAGGAGGAAGGCCGGCTGGCCGACGGCCCGAACCGGACGGCGGGCCTGCGCGCATGGGATTTGTGGCGCGCCCAGATCCGCGCCCAGGTGGGTTGGTGACGATTATGCCGGGGAGCATGTCATGAGCGAGACCGAACAGGCGAAGCAACAACTCGTCGATTGCATCCGGATGCTGGAGCGGTCGGAGATCATCGATTACAACGGCCATGCCAGCATCCGAACCGGCGAAGACCGCATGCTGATCAACAGCGGGGCCTGCCAGCGCAGCCGGCTGACGGTCGACGACATCTGCACCGTCGATTTCGACGGCAACCCGATCGAGGGAACGACCAGGCCGCCGCTGGAGTTCCACCTGCATGCCGGTATCTACAAGGCCCGCCCCGACGTGCGGGCGGTGGTGCATGGGCATCCGAAGTGGTCCACCTTCCTGACCATCGCCGGGGTCGGCTACCTGCCGGTCTACGCGCAGGGTTCGCTGGTCCATCCGCTGCCGGTGCTGGACTCGCCGAACTCGATCAACAATCCGGTCATGGCGAAGCGGCTGGCCGACACGCTGGGCGACCGGCCAGCGGCACTGATGAAGTCGCATGGCGCGGTCAGCGTGGGCAAGGATATCGTCGAGGCCTTCGTTCTTATCGCCTATCTGGAAGAAAACGCCCATCGCCAGTACATGGCGATGCAGATCGGCACGCCCTACGCCTTCAGCGACGAGGAAATGCGGCTGTGCCGCGAGAAGCTGTGGAACCCGAGCCTGTTCCGGCGCGCCTGGGACCATTTCCGCGCCAAGCTGGACGCGGGGATTTGATGCCGCACGCCGCCAAATTCCTGCTCGCCGGCGTCATCGGCTGGCCGGTGATGCATTCGCGCTCGCCGCTGATGCATAATTACTGGTTCGGGCAGCAGGGCCTGGCCGGCACCTACGTGCCGCTGGCCATCCAGCCGGGCAAGCTGGCCCCCGCCTTGCGCGCGCTGCACCCGCTGGGATTCGCGGGCTGCAACCTGACCATTCCGCACAAGCAGGACGCGATGGAGATCGTCGACGAGGTGGACGAGGTGGCACGGCGCATCGGCGCGATCAGCTGCGTGGCGGCGCGGCCCGACGGCTCGCTGTTCGGCACCAACAACGACTGGCTGGGCTTCATCGGCAACCTGAAACAGCAGCAGCCGGGCTGGCGGGCCGATGCGGGACCGGCGGTGGTTGTCGGCGCCGGCGGCGGCGCGCGCGCGGTCGGCTATGGCCTGATGCGAGAGGGCGCGGGG
>JAHELM010000407.1 GCA_024644185.1 Rhodospirillales bacterium
GCTGCTGATCGGCAGCGGCCTGGGGTATACGGCCGCCGTATTGGCCCGCATCGCCGGGACGGTGTTTGCGCAGGAGAGCGATCCCGATCTGAGCGCCGAGGCCGCCCGGCTGTTCGCCGAGCTGGGGCTGGACAACGTGATCCCGGTCAACGGCCGACTTGTCGAGGGCTGCTCGGCGCACAAGCCCTACAATGTCATCCTCATCGAGGGTGCGGTTGAGACGATTCCGGATGCCATCGTTGACCAGATCGCCGAGGGCGGGCGCCTGATTGCCATCGTGCAGGATCGCGCGGTCGGCCACGCCACGGTCATTGCCAGGATCGGTGACCGCCTTTCCAGAAAGGTGTTTCTCGATGCCTCCGTTCCCCTGCTTCCGGAATTCCGGGCGCCAGCCCGATTCGAGCTTTGAAATGACTGTGAACCCGACACCCGTCTCGTATCTTCGCCGGGCGTCCTCGCTGGCTTGCGCGGGATTGGCCCTGGTCCTCGGCGCGGTCCCGGCCTCGGCGGAAACGCTGACCGAGGCGCTTGCCGCCGCTTACGCCAACAATCCGACGCTGGAAGCAGAGCGGGCGCAACTGCGGGCGACCGACGAAGGACTGGCCGAGGCGCGCAGCGGCTACCGCCCCACGGTGACGGCCACCGCATCCGCGGGTGTGGAAGAGAGAGATTCGAACATTTCAGGAAGCCAGTCGTTGAACCCGGTAGCCTATGGCGTCGGGATTCAGCAGCCGCTGTATCGCGGCGGGCGGACGGTTGCCGGAACATCGCAGGCGAAAAATGCGATTCTTGGCGAGCGCGAACGCCTGCGGTCGGTCGAGCAATCGGTGCTGCTGGAGGCCGCGACCGCGTATATGGACGTGCTGCGGGACATCGCGGTCGTCGAGTTGACGGTGAAGAACGAGCAGGTGCTCCGGCGCGACCTGGAAGCCACCCGCGACCGCGCCAATGTCGGCGACGCAACCCGTACCGACGTATCGCAGGCCGAGGCGCGGCTGGCCGGCGCAATTGCGGGGCGGATCCAGGCGCAGGGCACGCTGGAGGGTTCGCGCGCCGTATATCGGCGGATCGTCGGCCGGCTGCCGGAGGGGCTGGTCGAACCTCAGCTTGCCGACGCGCTGCCGGTCTCCCTGGACGAAACGATGGCGCTGGCCGAACAGAACAACCCGGATCTGCTCGCGGCGCAATATGCGCAATCCGCGGCCGCCGACCAAATAGACCTGGCGCGCGGCGAGATGCTGCCGACACTGACCCTGAACGGTGCCATCGAACACCGGGAGGACAGCGCCGCCCCGGGCAGCGAGACCGACAGCATGAGCGTGATCGCCCAACTCACCATCCCCCTCTACGAGGCAGGCGGGCCGAGTGCGCGGGTGCGCCGCGCCAAGCATGTGGAAGCGCAGCGTCAGTATCAGTCCGAGGCGGCGCGGCGCGGCGTGATGGAACAGGCAACCCGGGCATGGCAGGGACTTGAATCGGCCCGCGCGGCGGTCGACCAGTTCCAGATTCAGGTGCAGGCCAGCGAGATCGCCCTCGGCGGCACGCGCCAGCAGGCCCGCGTCGGCTCGCGCAGCATTCTGGATGTGCTGAATGCAGAGCAGGAGTTGCTCGATGCCCAGGTCAATCTGGTGCGGGCGCGGGCCGGATCGATCGTCGCGCAGTTGCAGGTTCTGGCAGCGGTTGGGCGGCTGAATGCGCGCGATATGGCCTTGCCTGTCGAATATTTCGACGAAGAAGCATATTATAAAAAGGCAAAGGGCAGAATCTGGGGTACAGGAATCGGTGACGGGAACTGATTTCCGATTTCGCGGGGCGGTGGATTCCGCGGCGGGCCACTCGAATCGAAAGAGCTGGAAGAGATGAGCGACAAGAGCGGACAAAAAGACCCTTCCATGGAGGAAATTCTCAGCTCGATCCGCCGGATCATTACTGAGGACAATGCCCAGGGCGGCCAGCAGGGGGCGGTCGAGCCGGAAGACGACGACGTTCTGGAACTCACCGAGGAGGTTGGCGGCGAAGATCCGGATGCGCCGAGGCGCGAGCCCCGTTTTGGGCTGCGCGGTCGCGATTCGGCGGAATCGGGCGACCAGACTCCGCGACGCGAACCCATGCTGGATACGATGCCGGAACAGGCAGAGGATGAAACCCTCGCCGAACCGGAGTTCGCTCCGGAAGACCATGTGCCAGAGGAGGAAGGATTCTCGTCCGACTCCACGAGCCCCTATGCGGAAGAGCCCGAGGAATTCAGCGAGCCCGCGGCGGGCGAGGAGGAGGAAGAGGTCATGAAGACCAGCAAGAGCGAAACCGAATTGCCCGGGATTGGCGAAAAAATCGTATCCGAAAGCGCAACGGCGGCGACCGCGGCGGCGCTCGGTCAACTGAAACGGGCGGCGTCCGACAAGCCCGGCCAGATGCGCATCGGCGGCGACGACGTTACCATCGCCGAGATGGTGCGTGAGATGATGCGCCCGATGCTGCGGGAATGGATGGACCAGAACCTGCCGGCCATCGTGGAACGCATTGTCCGCCGCGAGATCCAGAAACTGGTGGATCGCGCCCAGGACGACGAGTAAACCCACCCCGTCGCATCGGGGCCCGGTGCCCCGGCGCGTTCCGGATCGGCATTTCAGCAAAGAGAGAGATGGTTCAGCAATGCTGGACAAGACCTGGCGACCTTCCGAGGTCGAGGCGAAGCATTACGCGCAATGGGAAGCCGCCGGCGATTTCGCGGCTGGAACCGCCGACAATGCGGAATCGTTCTGCATCGTCATCCCGCCGCCGAACGTCACCGGCAGCCTGCATGTCGGCCATGCCCTCGACAACACGCTGCAGGACATCCTGATCCGCTATCAGCGCATGCGGGGCCGCAACGTCTTGTGGCAGCCGGGCACGGATCATGCCGGGATTGCCACCCAGATGGTGGTCGAGCGGATGCTGGAGGCCGAGGGAATCAAGCGGCGCGATCTGGGCCGCGAAAAATTCCTGGAAAAGGTCTGGGAATGGAAGGAACAATCGGGCGGCACAATCACCCGGCAGTTGCGCAGACTCGGCGCGTCCTGCGACTGGAGCCGCGAGCGCTTCACCATGGACGAGGGGTTGAGCCGCGCCGTCCGCAAGGTGTTCGTGGCGTTGTACAAGCAGGGGCTGATCTACAAGGCCAAGCGCCTGGTCAACTGGGACCCGAAGCTGCAAACGGCCATTT
>JAHELM010000408.1 GCA_024644185.1 Rhodospirillales bacterium
GCGCGAACCAGCGGGCGTCCGCCGCGTCGCCGCCGGGGCGCGGCTCGCCCCGCCGCCAGCGGGCGGCGAAATCGACCAGGGTGTAATGATACTGAACCCGGTTGTCGCCGTCGCGGGTCAGCGAATCGACGACATCGACCAGACCACCGATTTCGGCCTCGATTCCCGTCTCCTCGGCCAGTTCGCGCGCGGCGCAATCGCGCACCGTCTCGCCCAGCTTCTGGCGGCCGCCGGGAAGGCTCCAGGCGCCCTCGCGCGGCGGCTTGCCGCGCCGGATCAGCAGCACGGCGTCGCCGCGCAGGCAAACCACGCCGACGCCGACGATCGGCGCCTCGGGATAATCGCGTTTCATGGCACCCCCTGTTCAGGCGGCGCAACTGTGGCATGGCCGCACGGTGCCGGGCCATGAAATTCCGATGGGAAGGGCGGCGCTACCGCAACACCTCGACGCGGCGGCGCTCGGCGATCGCCAGCCTGGTCTCGCGGTGCAGGATGTAGAGGCCGCTGAGGATGACGATACTGACGCCGACCACCACATGGGTGGCGGGCAACTGGCCCCACAGCAGATAGCCGAACAGCGTCACCCAGAACAGCGACGTGTATTTCAGCGGGCTGATCACCGCGACCTGGGCCAGACGGAACGCCTGCGACATGAAGATCTGCGCGGTGCCGCCGATGATGCCGACCGCCGCCAGCAGGGCGAATTCGCCTTGCGTCGGGGCGACCCATCCCTGGATCGCCAGAACCGCGCCACCGCCGACGGTGCCGAACAGCGAGAAATAGAAGGTGATGGCGATTGCGCTCTCGGTCGTGCCGAGGCGCCGCACCATGACCATGGCGAAGGCATAGAGAACGGCCGCGCTCAAAGCCGCCGCCGCGCCCAGTTCCAGGCCCGCGCCGCTGGGCTGGACCATGATCAGGACGCCGGCGAAGCCGACCACGACCGCCGTCCAGCGCCGCGGCCCGACATGCTCGCCCAGCAGCGGCCCGGCCAGCGCCGTCAGGAACAGGGGCCCGGCGAACAGGATGGCCGAGGCATCCGCCAGCTTCATCACCGAGAAGGCGTAGAAGATCAGCCCCATGGAGACGATGCCGATCAGACCACGGGTGAAATGCGCCCCCGGCCGCGCCGTTTTCAGCGTCGCCAGCCCACCCCACTGCGTGGCGGCGACCAGACAGGGAATCAGCGCGAACAGCGACCGGAAGAACAGGATCTGAGAGACCGGGAAACTGCCGGTCAGCCATTTGACCATGGCATCCATCCCCGCGAAAAGCAGCAGGCTGGCCAACAGATTCGCCCCGCCCACCACGTTGTTTCGCGCGGGCGTGGCTATGGATGAAAGTTCGGCCATGCGCGGTCCCAGGCTCCAAAAATTTTCCGGTCTCGATACTTGATCATGCGGCACGCCGCGAAGAAGTGCCATTTGCGCGGGGCAGCGCTGCGCGATGCGCCGTTCCCGCGGCGCGCGGCATCAGAGCGCGCGGGCCAATGCATCCAGAAACCGCTCGATATCGGCCGCTGTGTTGTAGACATGCGGGGTCACCCGCATGGCGCTGCCGCGCACGCTGATGAATATCTTTTCGGCCGCGAGGCGCTGGCCCAGCCCGTCCGGGACGCCACCGGGAAAACGCAAGCCCAGGAAATGCCCGGCCCGCAGCGCGCCGGGAACCGATCCCAGGCCCATCGTCGATGCCCGCGCCGCGATTCCCGCCGTTGCCGCGGCCAGGGTCGTCTGGATATCGGCCACACCCCAGTCGAGGATCTGGCGCAGGGCGGCAATCGCCTGCGGCATGGTCAGGAAATTCGCCCGCTCGCCCATGTCGAAACGCCGCGCGCCCGGCTGGTAGTCGTCGCGGTAGTCGACCAGGCCGGCGAAATTCTCCGATCCGGCGCGGGCGATCCATCCCTGTTCCAGCGGCCGGCCCCCATGATGCTTCGGATCGACATAGAGAAACCCGAGGCTGTAGGGGCCGAGCAGCCATTTATAGGCGGCGGTGACCAGGAAATCCGGACGGACGCGCCGGATATCCAGCGGCAGCGCGCCAAGCGACTGGGTGGCGTCGACGGCCAGCGACGCGCCGACGGCGCGCAAGGCCTCGCCAACCCGCTCCAGATCGATCAGCCCGCCATCGGTCCAGTGATTATGCCCCAGCGCGGCGATTGCCACATCCGGCCCGATGGCGGCAAGCACCGCCGCGGTCCAGTCGTCGTCGCCCGGCCGGGCAACGGTGTCGATCCGGGCGCCGCTTCGCGCCGCCAGTTCGCGCCAGGGATAGACGTTGGAGGGGAATTCTTCCTCCAGCAGCAGGATGCGGCTGCCGGGCCGCGCCGCCAGATTCAGCGCCGCGGTCTCCATGCCATAGCTGGCCGACGGGACGATGGCGATATCGTCCGCCATCGCGCCGATCAGCCGGGCGAACAGCCCCCGCGCCTCCTCGGCGGCGCTGAAGAAGTCGGCGGGGCCGATCGTCCACGGATTGGCCTTGGCCCGGTTGGCGCGCTCGCCGGCCGCGACCGCGGCGCGCGGCAACGGGCCCATATAGGCGCAGTTCAGCCAGGCGATATCGGCCGGAATGTCGAACAGGTGGCGCTGCGACGGAATCGGTGCGGGCATGGTTTCAGCCGGATGCGGAGGCGGTTCGGCATTCCGGGCACAGGCCGGTTACCTCCACCGTCTGCCGGATGGTCTGGAACCCGGCGCGCAGCGCGCTGCGGGCAACGGTTGCGTCGATCTCCTCGTCGCGCAGCTCCGCCGTGGTGCCGCAGTGTTCGCAGATCAGAAACTGCCCGGCATGCGGCCGGTCCGGGCGCACGCAGCCGATGAATGCGTTCAGCGACTCGATGCGGTGGATCAGCCCGTGCGCGCTGAGGAATTCCAGGGCCCGATACACCGTCGGCGGCGCCGCCTTGCGGTTTTCCCGCCGCAACGCCTCGAGAATTGCATAGGCGCCCGCCGGCTGGTGCCCGTCCCAGATCAGCTCCAGGACCCGGCGGCGCAATGCCGTCAGCCGCACGCCTCGGCGCGCGCACAGGTTTGCCGCCTCGTCCAGGGCGTCGGCGACGCAACGCCCGTGATCGTGCGCGCCGCCGCTGAAGGTATGACCGCCACTCATGGCCGGGTTATAGCATCCTTGGCGCGGAATGTCGCAAGCGAAGGCGGGGGCTGCCTTGTCTGCCACTGAAGGTAGAAAAACAA
>JAHELM010000409.1 GCA_024644185.1 Rhodospirillales bacterium
GCGAGGCGCGCCTGCGCGCGGTCGTCGACACCGTGGTCGACGCGATCGTCGTGATCGACGAGGCGGGGCATATCCTGGATTTCAACCCGGCGGCCGAACGCATCTTCGGCTATGCCGACGCGGACGTTATCGGACGCAATGTCAGCCTGCTGATGCCGGAGCCGCATCGCTCGGCCCATGACGGCTATATCAACGCCTATCGCCGCACCGGCGAGGCCCGCATCATCGGAATCGGCCGCGCGGTTCCCGGGCGCCGCAAGGACGGCAGCGCGGTGCCGCTGGAACTGTCGGTCAGCGAGGTTCTGTTCGAGGGGCGGCGCCTGTTCACCGGCATCCTGCGCGACATCACCGAACGCGTGCAGGCGGAAGAAGCGCTGCGGCAGGCACGGCGTGACGCCGAGGCGGCGAACCGTGCCAAGTCGATCTTCCTCGCCAATATGAGCCATGAGTTGCGCACGCCGCTGAACGCCATCATCGGCTACAGCGACCTGCTGAACGAGGATGCCGCGGCGAGGGACGACCAGACCTCCCTGCGCGAGGATCTGGGCCGCATCGACAGCGCGGCGCGGCATCTGCTGAAGCTGATCGACGACATCCTCGACCTGTCGCGCATCGAGGCGGGACGCGTGGATCTGGAATACGGGACGCTGGCGGTGCGCGGTTTCATCTCTGAAATCGGCTGGACGGTCACGCCGCTGGTGAAGCGGCGCGACAACCGCCTGGACATCGATTGCCCCGACGAGATCGGCGCGATTGAAACCGACGGCACCAAGCTGCGCCAGGTGCTCTACAACCTTCTCGCCAACGCGGCGAAATTTACCGAAACCGGCCGGATCGCGCTGCAGGTGCGGCGCGAGGGCACGAACGACATGGTTTTCACCGTCAGCGATACCGGCATCGGCATGACGGCGGACCAGCTCGACCATATCTTCGAGGAATTCGGCCAGGCCGACACTTCGATCGCCGCCCAATATGGCGGAACCGGCCTGGGTCTGATCATAAGTCGCCGCATATGCCGACTTCTGGGCGGCGACATCGCCGCGGAAAGCCGCCCCGGCGAGGGCTCACGCTTCACCGTGCGGATCCCCGCGGCGCGGGCCAGCTGAGGCCGCCCCGGGTTTTGGGAACAGGTTGCGGGGGCACGACCCTGCGGCCCCAACGCCGGCTGGTTTCGCGGTCACATTTTCGGGGTCAAGCCCCGCATTCACTACCCCGGGAACTCCCCACATATGTCCTCGCCCCCCTCAATTCTCAATATCATTAATTTTAATAAACCATGTTTCCTCTCCAGATTCTTCATTAACTCTGATAATATTCTGTTTTGTCCAATACCATTGGTAATTATTATATTCAATAATTGCAAAATCATTAGAAGAAATACTTAACTTAATTCTGTTGCTTTCATCTACGCGATATTTATATATTCCGATAACGTATCTGCCGTTCAGAGACTTTACTACTCTGACTTTTATATGCAATTCCAATGATGTCGGCGTCACAACGATCTTTTCACCGCCGAGTTCGCCTTCATACACTCCGGGCACTATTGGTCGGTCGTCGGGATCACAAGCGTTGACAAGCAAAACCATAACAACGCTCAAATAAATAAGTAATCTATGATCCATAGCTATTATTTTCATCATCTTCATCCGTTTTGCCCGTTTCGTTGCCTACATCGTAGCCTGCTCCGGTCCCCCAAGCGTCTGTAGGATCACCGCTATAGCCCCTCTCGGTTATCCTATCGCCATCAGGGTCTGGATTTCCTGGGCCCGGAATCTCATTACCAAATTGAATTGCAGCCTCCACATCGCGATCGCCAAATTGCCAATAGCCGATAACCAGGCCCTCACAGACGTCGATACATGAGGCGGTCCAAGTTGTTGGGCAGTCTGGCAGACAGTTTAATGTGTATTCCGATTGCCGATCACGGGGCGTGAATCCTGTTTATCACATCCTGTTGCGGTTGTTGAGTCGGCGGGGATGCGGGCAAGGCGTTCGCCGCCCCGCTCTCCATAGGTTTCCCATAAAATACACCCCCCGGAAACCCGCGGAAATCGCCTGTGCATGGGGTTGAATTGGGGATTCATGCATCGCGCGGGACGAGGGCGACCGAACCGGCCGCCCTCGTCCCGTCGCCTACAGGTCCAGCCCGGCCACGTAATCCGCCAGTGCCTTGCGGGCCGTATCCAGTTCCGCCCGGGAGTCCCCGGCGGTGGCGAGGATCTTTTCCATTGCGTCCTCCTGCTCGCCCAGCTTCTGCAGATAGCGGCGCTGCAGGTCGCTGTCGGCGGGCACGCGGGACAGATTGTCGCGAATGCGCTGCTGTTCCTGGTAGATCGTGTTGCGCTGTATCTCCAGGTCCCGCTGGCGGCGTTCCTGGGCGTCGATGGCGCCGCGCAGTTCGGCCATGCGTTCCAGCGCCCGGCGCAGCTTCGCTTCCAGCTTGCCCTCGCCGGCAAAAGCCATGAACTGCGTCGCGCCGAGGTCGGCCAGGCCGATGGTCTGGATCCGCGGGCGGGTCATGACGACCGTCAGGTCTGCCCGTTCCCCGGCCTTCAGGGCGCGCGGGATGCGGTAGGCTTCGTCCGCCAGCTCGATCTGTTTCCCGTCCGGGGTGACGATCGTCCAGCCGCGCATGCGCGGATGTTCGATCAGCACGTCCCGCGGCTCGCCGGCCGGGGCCTTCAGCCGGTACACCGTGCTCTGCCGCTGCTCCCAGGTCAGTTCCAGGACGCCGCGGGCAATGCGGCCCATGGTCAGCGTCTGCTCGCTCGCCATCTCGCGGTCGACCAGCGTCTTCTGGTCGAGGGCAAAGCTGACCAGCCGCTCTTCGCCGGCCGGCAGCGTGGAAAGCTGCGCATCGCCGACATAGGACGCGCCTGCCGCCCCGCCTTCGTAGAGGGTCAGCACGCCGGGCGGCAGGCCGGTTTCGCTGTCATTCCTCAGCCGTACCGAGGCCAGCGGGTGGCGGTCATGGGTCGTCGGCTGGTAAAGCGCGATACGGGTTGCCGGAACCGCCCGGTCGATGACCGGCACCAGCAGCGACCGGCCCGAGGACACGCTGACCGGATAGGGCACGCGGAAGGTCACCTGCGTCGCCGCTTCCTGCGAAGCGGCGGCGAGGATGCGCGCCTGACCCGGCGCCGGTTCGGGTTTTGCCTCGGCCGCCATCGGGGCCGCGTCGAAGAGACCGT
>JAHELM010000410.1 GCA_024644185.1 Rhodospirillales bacterium
CACGACGCAGCACTACTTCAGCTTCGACATCACCATTCCCGGTTCGGCCAACGTGCTGAACAACCACATCCCGCTGTATCCGTTCGGCGCCAACGTGCTGGTGATCAGCAAGACCGGTTCGGCCAGCGTGGTCGAACTCGGCGACAGCCTGCGCTATACGGTGGCGGTGCGCAACACCAGCGCGGGTGTGCTCAACGACGTCATGGTGACCGACACCTTGCCGCCGGGGTTCCGCTACATCGCGGGCACCAGCCGGCTCGGGGGCGTTGCGGTGACCGATCCGGCCGGTGGCGCCGGGCCCGTGCTGAATTACGCATTGGGCAGCATCGTCGCGCGCGGCACCGCGACGTTGACCTACCGGGTGCGGGTGGCCGTGGGCGCGCAGCAAGGCAACGGCATCAACCGGGCCCAGGCGCGCTCGGGCCAGTTCGCATCCAACGTCGCGCAGTGGCGCGTGCGGGTGACCGGTGGCGTGTTCACGAACGAGGCGTGCGTGCTGGGCAAGATCTTCGTCGACTGCAACGACAACCACGTGCAGGACCCCGAGGAGCTCGGCATCCCGGGCGTGCGCCTGTATCTGCAGAACGGCACCTACCTGGTCAGCGACTCCGAGGGCAAGTACAGCATCTGCAACCTGACGCCGCGTGCCCATGTGCTCAAGGTGGACAAGAGCACGCTGCCGCGTGGATCGCGCCTGACCACCTCGTCGAACCGCAATGCGGGCGACGCCGGCAGCCTGTTCCTGGACATCCGCAACGGCGAATTGCATCGGGCCGACTTCATCGAGGGCAGCTGTTCCAACACCGTGCTCGAACAGGTCAAGGCGCGCCGCACGCACGGTGAGGTGGTGGTGCCGCAACTGGAGACCCGGCCTGGCGCGGTGCTGCGTTTCGAGAGCAAGCCGGCAACCGCTCCGCAACAGGCCACCGACAGCGCGAACCAGAAGCTGGTGCAGCCGCGTGCGCCGGAACGCCCCGATGCGCTGCCGCCGGATCCGGACGGGCTGGTACCGATGCCGGGTGGACCGACAAGCTCGATCGAACAGCGTGGAGCCTCCCATGCGCTGCGCTGAATCCCGCAAGCGCGCCTGCCCGCAGCGTGCCTTGGCGCGCGCACTGGCCTTGGCTGGCGCGCTCGGACCGTGGCTGGTGCAGGCGCCGGCGCTCGCTCAGCCGGTCGACGGACGACCGTCGGTGTTCAGCCAGACCATAGGCCCGAACGACTACGGCATCAATGCCCAGGTGGACCGGATCGTGGTCGAGCTCGACCGCAATGGCGTACCGGCCGACGGCCAGTCGCGGGTGCGTTTCACGATACGGCTGCTCGACCGCGAGGGCAGGCAGGCCAGCGCGGACGCGTTCGTGACGATCGAGGCCAGCGGCGGACGGCTGTTGTTGCCGGGAGCGCGCACCGATGAACTCGGTCCGGGCGGACGCGATCTGGACCGCGTCATTCCCGGCACCCAGCTCAAGGTGATCGCAGGACGCGGAGAATTCGAACTGCTGGCACCGGCCGAACCGATGGATGTGAAGGTGCGCGTGACCGCAGGCCGCGAGCAGGCCAGTGGCACGGTGCATTTCCTGCCCGAGATGCGGGACCTGCTGGCGGTCGGTCTGATCGAAGGCGTGGTCCATTTCGGGCGCGGCTCCAATGCGCAACTCGCCGCGCCGCGCAGCAACGATGTTTTCGAGCAGGAAATCCGCAAGTTCGAAACCCAGTTCAACAACGGCAAATCGAGTTACGCGTATCGCGCTGCGTTTTTCCTCAAGGGAACGATCAAGGGTGAATACCTGCTGACGGCTGCCTACGACTCCGACAAGGACACCCGTGAGCGATTGCTGCGCGACATTCAGCCCGAGCAGATGTACCCGGTGTATGGCGATGCGTCGCTGCGCGGTTTCGATGCGCGTTCGACCAGCCCGCTGTATGTGCGTATCGACAAGGATCGGCACTACGCGCTGTTCGGCGACTTCAGCACCGGCTCGGGTTTCTCGCAATTGACGGGTGGCGGCGCGACCGCCGGCTTGCAGTTGCGCCAGCTCGGCAACTACAACCGTACCGTGACCGGGCTGCGTCTGCACGGTGAGACCGATCGGTACCACGCCAACTTCTACGCTGCGCGCGACAATCTGAAGCAGGTGATCGAGGAGTTCGCCGGCCGTGGCGTGTCCGGCCCGTATGCGGTGTCGAACAACAGCGGGCTGCAGAACAGCGAGAAAGTCGAACTGGTGGTGCGTGATCGCAACCAGCCTGCCAACATCTTGAGCGCGTCGCCGTTGACGCGCTACATCGACTACACCTTCGAGCCCTTCTCCGGCCGCATCCTGTTCAGCCAGCCGGTGCCATCGGTGGACAGGAACCTGAACCCGGTTTCGGTGCGCATCACCTACGAAGTCGAGCAGGGTGGCGATTCCTTCTGGCTGATCGGCGCCGACGGTCAGTTCCATCTCAGCGACACGTTGCAGGTCGGTGGCTCCCTGGTGCGTGACCTCAATCCGCTGGCGCCGTTTCGCATGGGCAGCGCGAATCTGGGCCTGCAGCTGGGTCCCGACACCTGGCTGGTACTGGAGGCGGCGCGCACCACGTCCAATGTGAATACGAATGGCGTCAATACCTATGTGACACCCGCATTGGCCAACGCGGTGGGCGAGGTCAGCGGCAACGCAGCGCGCATCGAACTGCGCCATGACGACGGCAGCACGAAGCTGCGCGCCTTTGCCGCGCGCAGCGATGCCGGTTTCAACAACCAGGCCGCGGCCTTCGCCGGTGGTCGTCAGGACGCCGGCGTCTACGGCGAAACCCCGCTGAGCGAGCGCATTCGGTTGTACGGCGAGGCGGTCGACTCGCGCGATCGCATCAGTGAATCCGAGCGCCGGGGCGCACAACTGGGCTTGTCCTACCAGGCCACCGATCGCCTGACGCTGGATTTCGCGCTGCGCGATATCCACGAACAACGCAGCGCCAACGGCAACGGCCTGTCGGTCGCGCAGCCGGTCACCGCGCCGCTGGGTGCGTCCAGCACCGGCTCGATCTTCAGCGGCAACGGCGGCGGTTTCTTCGGCAACGGCACCGGTGCCGTCGACCCGGCCACCGGATTGCCGCTGGTCGACAACGGAGCGGTCTTCCCGACCACCAGTGGCGCGGCCAGCCTGCCCGAGACGCTGGACGCGCAGACCGTGCGCATCGG
>JAHELM010000032.1 GCA_024644185.1 Rhodospirillales bacterium
GTCGGCGTCGCCAGGCGGATGAAGTTCATGCCGGCCTTCAGCGACGGCACGCAGAGCTCGCTGTCCTCTTCTGGCGGCAGATCGACAACGATCAGCCCGTCGACGCCGGCCGCCAGCGCATCGGTCAGAAAACGGTCGACGCCATAGCTGTAGATCGGATTGTAGTAGCCCATGAGGACGATCGGCGTGGCGTCGTCCCGGGCGCGGAACAGCCGCACCAGTTCCAGCACCTTCGCCAGCTTCATGCCCGATTTCAGCGCCCGCAGCGAGGCCGCCTGGATCGCCGGGCCATCGGCCATCGGGTCGGAGAACGGCATGCCCAGTTCGATCACGTCGGCGCCGGCTTCCGCCAGGCCAAGCACGATCTGCCTCGAGGTTTCGAAATCCGGATCGCCGGCGGTGACGAAGGTCACCAGGCCGCCGCGTCCCGCCGCCTTCAGCGCCGCGAACCGGCGGCTGATCCGGCCGGAATCCGCGGCGCGGCTCACAGCGCGGCTCCCAGCGCGGCGGCGACGGTGAAGATATCCTTGTCGCCACGGCCGCACATGTTCATCAGCAGGATATGGTCTTTCGGCAGATCGCCCGCGATCTTGCCGACATGGGCCAGCGCATGCGAAGGCTCCAGCGCGGGGATGATGCCTTCCATCCGGCTGCACAGCTGGAAGGCATCCAGCGCCTCGGCATCGGTGGCCGAAACGTATTGCACGCGCCCGGCCTCGTAGAGCCAGGAATGTTCCGGGCCGATGCCCGGATAGTCCAGGCCGGCGGAGATCGAGTGCGCCTCGAGGATCTGGCCGTCGTCGTCCTGCAGCAGATAGGTGCGGTTGCCGTGCAGCACGCCGGGCCGGCCGCCGGTCAGCGAGGCCGCGTGCTTGTCGGTGTCGACACCGAGGCCGGCGGCCTCGACGCCGATGATCTTCACGCCCGGATCGTCGAGGAAGGGATGAAACAGGCCCATCGCGTTGGAGCCGCCGCCGATGCAGGCAACCAGCGTGTCGGGCAGGCGGCCCTCGGCCTCATGCATCTGCTCGCGCGCCTCGCGGCCGATCACCGACTGGAAATCGCGCACCATCGCCGGATACGGATGCGGGCCGGCCACCGTGCCGATGATGTAGAAGGTGTTCTCGACATTGGCGACCCAGTCGCGCAGGGCCTCGTTCATCGCATCCTTGAGCGAATTCGAGCCGGCGGTCACCGGCTTGACCTCGGCGCCCAGCAGTTTCATGCGGAACACGTTCGGCGCCTGCCGCTCGATATCCTTGGCGCCCATGTAGATCGTGCAGGGCAGGTTGAACAGCGCGCAGACGGTCGCGGTGGCGACGCCGTGCTGGCCGGCGCCGGTCTCGGCGATGATCCGCGTCTTGCCCATGCGCCGGGCCAGCAGGATCTGGCCCATGCAGTTGTTGATCTTGTGCGCGCCGGTATGGTTCAACTCGTCGCGCTTGAAATAGATCCTGGCGCCACCGAAATGCGCCGTCAGCCGCTCGGCGAAATACAGCGGACTGGGCCGGCCGACGTAATGCTTGAAATAGTATTCCAGATCGTCGGCAAAGGCGGGATCGGCCTTGGCCTTGTTGTAGGCGGCCTCAACCTCGAGGACCAGCGGCATCAGCGTTTCGGCGACAAAGCGCCCGCCGAAAATGCCAAAATGCCCGCTTTCGTCGGGCCCCGCCCGATAGGTGTTGATCTGCTGAGTCATGGATTCCGTTGGCTTTGTGCGTCAAACCGCTGAACCAGTCTGCTTTTAGAGGGCAAGCCGCGCGAACGCAAGCCAGAGCAGCGTCCCTTGAAAGGGCGGGCGATTTCAGACCGTCGAAGCGAACCGGTCCGGTTCAGTTCGGCGGGATATCGCCCCGGAGCGCCGCCACCGCCCCCAGGAACTGGCGAATGCGGTCCGGGTTCTTGACGCCCGGCCGGTCTTCGACCCCTGACGAGGTATCGACCACGCGGGCGCCGGACAGCCGCACCGCGTCGGCGACATTGGCGGCGTTCAGCCCGCCGGCCAGCATCCAGGGCAGCGGGAAGCGGGCATCCTTCAGCAGCATCCAGTCGAAGGCCAGCGCATTGCCACCCGGCAGCGCGCCCTTCATGTCCTTCGGCGGCTTGGCGTCGAACATCAGCCAGTCGGCAACGTCGTAATAGGCCGGCGCGCGGGCCAGGTCGTCGGGCCCGGCCACCGGGATCACCTTCATCACCGGGATTCCTGTGCGGGCGCGCAGCGCCGCCACGCGGTCCGGCGTCTCCGAGCCGTGCAGTTGCAGCAGGTCCAGCGACACGCGGTCGAGAACCGCATCGATCGCCCCATCGTCGGCATCGACGAACAGGCCCACCCGCCCCACCCCGGCGGGCACCAGCGCCGCCAGCCTGGCGGCCGCATCCGGGCCGACCGCGCGCGGGCTGGGCGGATAGAAGACCAGGCCGACGAAGGCCGCGCCGGCCGCCACCGCGACGCGCATCGCGGCCTCGTCATTGATGCCGCATATCTTGGCGCGGACCGTCATGCGCCGTCGATTTCCGCCAGGATGGCACCGGCGGCGGCAACCGGATCGGCCGCCCCGGCGATCGGCCGCCCGATCACCAGAAAGTCGGCGCCGGCGGCCATCGCCTCGCGCGGGGTCATCACCCGCTTCTGGTCGCCGGTTTCCGCCCCGGCCGGGCGGATGCCGGGCACGACCAGGGTGAAATCGGGCCCGCAGGCGGCGCGGATCGCGGCGATCTCACGCGGCGAACAAACCACGCCGTCCAGTCCGCAATCCCGGGTCAGCCGCGCCAGCCGCACCACCTGTTCGGCGACCGGCCCGATCTGGCCGACCGCCGCCACATCGGAACCGTCCATGCTGGTCAGCACGGTGACGGCGATCAGCTTCGGGCCGGGAATGCCCAGGCGCACCGCCTCGGATATGGCGGCCTCGCGCGCGGCGCGCATCATCGCCGCACCGCCCGAGGCGTGCACGTTCAGGATCATTGGCCGAAGGGCGATCGCGGCGCGCACCGCGCCGGCCACCGTATTCGGAATGTCGTGATATTTCAGGTCGAGGAACAGGTCGCCGCGATCGCCGGCCACCGCGCGCACGCCGTCGGGCCCGTGGGCGTTGAAGAATTCCAGCCCCAGCTTGATGCCGCCGACGGCGCCGGCCAGCGCCCGTGCCAGGCTGCGCGCCCGGTCGAGATCCGCCGTGTCGATGGCAACGAGGATGGGGTTGCGGTTCCGTGATCTGGTCATGCCGGGACGTCGCATTGTGATCTGGTGGCAGGGGTGATCTGGTGGCTGGGGTGATCTGGTGGCAGGGGCAATTCGGTCACGGGGGGTTTACACCACCCGCCACGGAAGGCAAAAGCTCTTTGCACCAATCGGCGTCAGCGCTGCATCGCCGCGGGCGGCATGGCCGGCACCGGCAGGCCGGTTGGCGACGATTTTGCG
Organism: Rhodospirillales bacterium; assembly: GCA_024644185.1. Taxonomy (GTDB): domain Bacteria; phylum Pseudomonadota; class Alphaproteobacteria; order UBA8366; family JADFVY01; genus JAHELM01. The sequence continues at coordinate 3,422 of JAHELM010000032.1, forward strand.
GATTTCGTCGCGGCGGCACGTTCGGCATCGCCGACCCTGCGGCGCAAATCCTCGATTTCGGATTCGCGCTTGCGCAGGGCACGTTCGGCGACCCGGGCGCGCGACCGGGCACGGCCGGCGCCCAGCCAGGCCACGGCGCCGCCGGCCATGAAGCCGAGCGCAAGCCCGCCCAGCGCCACCAGGAAGACCGGTGCGTCGACGTTGAAAGGCAGCGGCCACAGACCCAGCGTCACCGTCTGCATGTTGGAAACGGCGAACAGCACCGCCAACAGTATCAGAGGCGCGGCCAGGGACCAGTAGATCAGCCTCATGGGGCGACCCCGCGAGATCGGCTCAACGAGAGCCGCTATTGACGAGATCGCGCAATTGCTTGCCCGTCTTGAAGAAAGGCACGGTTTTCGAATCGACCGACACGGCGACGCCGGTGCGCGGATTGCGGCCGGTTCGTGCGTCGCGGTGTTTTACCGAAAACGTTCCGAAGCCGCGAAGCTCGACACGGTCGCCGCGCTCAAGCGCGCCGGAAATCTCATCGAAAACAGTGGTTACGATACGTTCGACATCCCGGTGATAGAGATGCGGATGGCTTTCCGCCAGTCGTTGAATCAGTTCCGATTTTGTCATTGAGGACGCCTTCATGCTGAAAAGGCGGCGTCGGCCCGCAACGGACCTCCCACCCTGGGCACTGCGTTCGCGCATGTGCCTTGCCAAGAATGAGCGTGCCAAACCCGGCACGGCCCGTCAAGCGGCAACCCTCCATAAACAAAGGCATTTCCGATTTCGTTGCATCAACGGACCAAAATCGGGCCCGGCGCTCGAAAAAGAACGGCCCGCCTCGTCGAGGCGGGCCGTTCCGATTACCACCGTCCGACAGCGCTTACTTGTCGTCGCCGGCCGCTTCGTCCTTCTTCTTCGACTTCATCGCGGCGCCGAGAATGTCGCCCAGCGAGGCGCCGGAGTCGGAACTGCCGTACTCCTGCATCGCCTTCTTGTCTTCCTCGACCTCGCGCGCCTTGATCGACAGGCTCAGCTTGCGGCTGGCCTTGTCGAAGATGGTCACCTTCGCGTCGACCTTCTCGCCGACGGCGAAACGATCCGGACGCTGCTCGGAACGCTCACGCGAAAGGTCGTTCTTGCGGATGAAGCCCGGGATCGACTCGTTGACCATGACCTCGATACCGCCCTCGACGACACGCGAGACGGTGCAGGTGACGACGTCGCCCTTCTTCACCGACTTCATGCCTTCTTCATACGGATCGCCGCCAAGCTGCTTGATGCCCAGGCTGATGCGTTCCTTGGCAATATCGACGTCCAGCACCTTGACGCGAACCATATCGCCCTTGTTGAACTCGGCGATCGCCTCGTCGCCCGGCTTCTCCCAGCTGATATCCGACATGTGAACCATGCCGTCGATCTCGCCGGGCAGGCCGACGAACAGGCCGAACTCGGTGATGTTCTTGATCTCGCCTTCCAGCTCGGTACCGGCCGGGCACTGCGCCAGGAAGCTGTCCCACGGATTGTCGAGGCACTGCTTCAGACCCAGGCTGATCCGCCGCTTCTGCGGATCGACGTCGAGCACCATGACCTCGACTTCCTGGCTGGTCGAAACGATCTTGCCCGGATGCACGTTCTTCTTGGTCCAGCTCATCTCCGAGACATGGATCAGGCCTTCGATGCCCGGCTCCAACTCGACGAAGGCGCCGTAATCGGCGATGTTGGTCACCCGGCCCTTGAACCTGGTACCGACCGGATACTTCGCCTGCACGCCATCCCACGGATCGGCTTCCAGCTGCTTCATGCCGAGGCTGATGCGCTGGGTTTCCGGGTTGAACTTGATGACCTGCACCTTGACCGACTGGCCGATCTGCAGCGCTTCGGTCGGGTGGTTGATGCGCTGCCAGGCGATGTCGGTGACATGCAGCAGGCCGTCCACCCCACCGAGATCGACGAAGGCGCCGTAATCGGTGATGTTCTTGACCACGCCGGTAAGGATCTGGCCTTCCTTGAGGTTGGCGACCAGCTCGTTGCGGGCCTCGGCGCGGCTCTCTTCCAGAACGGCGCGGCGCGACACCACGATATTGCCGCGGGCGCGATCCATCTTGAGGATCTGGAAGGGCTGCGGCGAACCCATCAACGGGCCGACGTCGCGCACCGGACGGATGTCCACCTGGCTTCCCGGAAGGAAGGCGCTGACGCCGGTCAGGTCGACGGTGAAGCCGCCCTTGACGCGGTTGAAGATGACGCCGGTGACGCGCTCGGCATTGCGGAATGCCACCTCGAGGACGCCCCAGGCCTCCTCGCGGCGTGCCTTCTCACGCGAAACCATGACCTCGCCGTTACGATCTTCCATACGCTCCAGGAAGACCTCGACGATGTCGCCGCGCTTCAGCTCGGGACGCATGCCCGGCGCGCCGAATTCCTTGAGGGCCACACGACCTTCGGCCTTCAGGCCGACATCGATGACCACGAAATCGTTTTCGATCCCGATAACGGTTCCCGGGATCACTGAACCTTCGAGACCTTCATTCGCCACCAGCGTTTCCGCGAGAAGGTCGGCGAAGCTCTCTTTGACTGCGGCCTGCGTTGCCATGTTTCTTCAAAGTCCTTTCAAATCGTTCGTTTTTCCGGCCAGCCGGTTGTTTCCGGCGGTCTTCTGCACACAATTCGCACACATTCCACGCCACCACGTCGGGCGGCGGAGACGGCGTGCGTCGTCCTTCATTGTCCTCTTGGTCTCTCGGTCTGGCCGGTCCGCTTGCCGATCGCCCGCATGGCCGCATCGAATGCCGCATCGGCATCCAGCGCGGACGTGTCGAGTATCACGGCATCCGGGGCCGGCTTCATCGGCGCAACCTTGCGCGCGCTGTCACGGGCATCCCGTTCCTGCAAATCCTCAAGGACGCGCGCATATATAATGGTCTCGCCACGATTCAGCAACTCCTTATGGCGTCGCGCCGCGCGGACCTCCATCGAGGCAACGACGAACAGCTTGGCGTCGGCGTCCGGGCAGACCACGGTGCCGATGTCGCGCCCATCCAGAACGGCCCCCGGGGCGCCGCCCGGCGGGCGGGTGGCAAAGTCGCGCTGGAACTGCAGCAACGCCTGCCGCACCGCGGGAATCGCCGAGACCCTGGAGGCTGCCTGCGCGGCCGCGTCGCCGGCCAATTCGGGATCGTCCAGCGTGGCCAGATCCAGTGCCAGCGCGGCCCGCGTCGCGGCAACCGGATCGTCGGGATCGCCGCCGTTCCGCAGCACCGCCACGCCGACCGCGCGATAGAGCTTGCCGGTATCGAGATGGACATATCCCAGTGCCGCCGCGATGCGCCGGGCCAGCGTACCCTTGCCCGACGCCGCGGGTCCGTCGATCGCCACCACCGTCACGCCGCGAACCCTGCCCGGATGTCGGCGCCAAGCCCGTTCATCAATGCGGTGAAGCCGGGGAAGCTGGTGTCGATCGGCGAGGCATCGTCGACCGAGACCGGTTTGGCGGACGCGCAGCCGAGCACGAGAAAGCTCATGGCGATGCGGTGGTCGAGATCGGTGACGATGCGGCCGCCGCCGGGTACCGCCCCGCCGGTGCCATGCACCACGAGGCTGTCCTGGCCTTCCTCGACGGAAACGCCGCAGGCGGCCAGGCCGCGCGCCATCGCCGCCAGCCGGTCGCTTTCCTTGACCCGCAGCTCGCCGAGGCCGCGCATCACCGTCTTGCCGGACGCGAAGGCCGCGGCCACCGCCAGCACCGGATATTCGTCGATCATCGAAGGCGCGCGCGACGCCGGTACTTCAATCCCGCGCAGCGACCCGGCCTCGACATGCAGATCCGCCACCGGTTCGCCGGCGACTTCGCGCGGATTGCGCAGCTCGATCGCGGCGCCCATTTCGCGCAGGCTGTCGAGCAACCCCGTGCGCCGCGGATTGACGCCGACGTCGCGCAGCAGGATCGCCGATCCGGGCGCCAGCAGCGCGGCGACGATCGGAAAGGCCGCCGAGCTGATATCGGCCGGCACCGATACGGCCCGGCCGATCAGTTCGGGCTGGCCGGTCACGGTGACCGCCAGCGCCCCGTCGGGCTGCTCGACGACGTCGACGGTCGCGCCGAAATGCCGCAGCATGCGTTCCGTATGGTCGCGCGTCGGCTCGGTCTCGATGGCGGTGGTACGGCCGGGCGTGTTCAAGCCGGCCAGCAGAACCGCCGATTTTACCTGCGCCGAGGCAACCGGAAGCCGATAGGCGATCGGCATCGGTTCCGACGCCCCGACGATGGCCAGCGGCATGCGCCCGCCGGCCCGCGTCACCATCCGGGCGCCCATCTGTTCCAGCGGCCCCTGCACCCGCGCCATCGGTCGCCGGCACAGCGAGGCGTCGCCGGTCATGAAGGCGGTCATCGGATGGCTGGCCAGAACGCCCAGCAGCAGCCGTGCCGCCGTGCCCGAATTTCCCATGTCGAGAACCGCCGACGGCTCCCGCAGGCCGCCAAGGCCAACGCCCTGGACCCGCCATGTGCCATCGCCATCGCGCGTTACCGTCGCCCCCAGCGCCCGCATCGCCTCGGCGGTGCGCAGCACGTCCTCCCCCTCCAGCAAGCCCTCGACGGTCGTCTCGCCGATGGCCAGCGCACCGATCAGCAGCGACCGGTGCGAAATCGACTTGTCTCCGGGAACCCGGATATTGCCCGCCAGTGGCCTGGCGCGGTAGGCGGTCAGCGGCTGCATCGAAATCCTCGAAACGAAACCCGTTGGAAAATCGCCGGGCTGGCCAGCGCGGTGAAGCCTGTAGCATAATCGACCGGGCTGGAACAGAGGCGCGGGGCGGCCTTGTTGCCGTCCGCGATAAATTTGCTTTTGACAGTCGCGCGCCGCCGTGGCAATTGCCATGCAACATTCGCAAGAAACCGCCGTCGGCGGGCCGGTTGCTTCGGGGACGTCCCTGGCCGAAATCGGCGGGATGCCGCGCAATGCCGAATTTTTGCAATTGATTGAGCTCAATCGAGAAGGAGTTACGACCGTGGCCAAACCCGAATGGGGCACGAAACGGATTTGCCAGAGTTGCAGCGCACCGTTCTACGATCTGCGGCGGGATCCGATCGCCTGCCCGAAATGCGGCGCGCCCTTCGATCCGGAAGCGGTTCTGAAATCGCGGCGTGGCCGGGGCGTCGAGGAAGCGCCGGTGGCCAGGCCGAAACCGAAGCCGGAGGTGGTGGCCGATGAACTGGCCATCGTCGGTGAGGAGCTGATCGACGACGAAGACGAGGACGACGAGATTCTCGAGGACGCGAGCGATCTGGGCGACGACGATATCGAAGTGCTGGAGCCCGGCGAGGATGAGGAAGAGGTCTGAGCGAGCCCTGCCGGAGAAATACCGGGGCTGGTGACCGCCCGCGAATTTTTCGCTTGCGCGGCACGGATGGGGGCTTATAAGAGAGCCGACTTCGCCGGGCACAGACCCGGCGCTCCGTTCTTGGGGCCGTAGCTCAGTTGGGAGAGCGCTTGAATGGCATTCAAGAGGTCAGGAGTTCGATCCTCCTCGGCTCCACCAAGATTCGCAAGGGGTTCGGCGTTTTCACGCCGGACCCCTTGGTCGTTCGGGCGACCGCCGGGCGATCGTTGGCATGGGGCTTGGCCGCCGATGGCCGGGGCTTTCCAGAGTATTGCGACATCGGAAACCTGACCCGCGAGGAGCCGTTGCGATGAAGTTGACCGAATTGCGGATCGCCGGCCTTGCCCTGGCCGCGCTGCTGGGTTCCTGCGCTTCCTGGACCGATGGCGGTGACCGCGGCGACGCGAGCCCGGCCGCAACGGCACCGCTGCTGCACGCCGATCACCCTCTGGCCGGTCGGATCTGGCGCCCGGCGGAAGGCCGGTTCGCGACGGCGGGAGAGATCTATGCCAGCCTGAAGACGGCCGAACTGGTGCTGCTGGGCGAAAAGCACGACAATCCCGAACACCACCGCATCCAGGCCCTGCTGCTGCGTGAAATGGCGACGCTCAGGCGACGCCCGGCGGTCGTTTTCGAGATGCTGACGACGGGCCAGCAGGCCCCGCTCGACTTCTATCTCGCGGGCGCGGGGGATGCCGCCGGCCTCGGCGCCGCGGTCGGCTGGGCCGAATCCGGATGGCCCGACTGGTCGATCTATCGGCCGATCGCCGAAATCGCCCTGGCGGCGGACATGCCGGTGCTTGCCGGTGGACTGGAACGCGATGTGAGTCGGGCGGTTTCGAAAGGCGGCGTCGACGCATTGGGGCCGGGGCGCGCGGCGGCGCTGCGGCTCGATCAACCACCCCCCGACGACATGCGCGCGGCAATGCGCGCGGAAGTTCACGACAGCCACTGTGGCGTCCTGCCCGAATCCATGCTCGACCCGATGGTCGCCGTCACCCTGGCCAAGGACGCCACAATGGCGGAGAAACTGATCGAGTCCGCCGCCTCGTCGGGACGTGACAGTGCCGTGCTGATCGCCGGGAACGGCCATGTGCGGGCCGATTACGGGGTGCCGTGGCATTTGCGGCGGCTCGCGGCGGCATCCCGCCGTCTCGGCATCGGCATGATCGAGGTGGTCGCCAGCGAAACCGACCCGGTCGGATATGTGGCCCAGGTCGACGGCCGCTTCGCATACGATTTCGTCTGGTTTACCGGCCGGGTCGATGACGAGGACCCCTGCGCCGCTTTCGCCGACCAGCTTCAGCACTTGAAGGAGCGGGCGCCCGCGCCCGCGGAATCGGGCGGGAACTGACCGGCGCCACCTGAGGGGGTGACCCCGTGCCGCAGGGTTCGGCCTTGACAGAAGCGCATAAAACCTTTGTATTCCGGCGCATGCTAGGCCGGGATTACGGTTCTCTGCGGGGGGAAATCGGCCACCGGCATCGCGATCGCGACGCATCCATCCGGCGCGGGTCGTGACACGAGTGTTCGAATCACAATGGGACGAGAGCAATTATGAAATCGAATCTGATCAAACTTGCCGGCTTTGCCGCCGTCATCGCCTTCGCCAGCCCGGCCTTCGCCGATGGCGACGCCGCCGCGGGCGAGAAGGTCTTCAACAAGTGCAAGGCCTGCCACACCCTGGAAGAGGGCAAGAACAAGGTCGGCCCCAGCCTGCACGGCGTGTTCGGTCGCAAGGCCGGTAGCGTCGACGGCTTCAAGTACTCCAAGGCGATGACCGATTTCGGCGTCACCTGGGACGAGGGCGAACTGAAGAAGTTCCTGGCCGATCCGAAGGGCGTGGTTCCGGGCACCCGGATGACCTTCGCCGGCCTGAAGAAGGAAGACGAAATCGAAAACGTCATCGCCTATCTGAAGGCAAACGGCGGCTGACGATCGGCTTGTTTCCGGGCGAACCGGTTTTGGGCGGCGGCGGCGGGGTAGGTCACGATCCCGGGCCGCCGCCCAGCAGTTCGGAAACCCGTTTCTTCTCATCGGCGCTCAGCGCCGGTGCCGATTCGGCCCGCCGGCGTCCGCGCCTGGCCGCCACGAACAACGCCAGCCCCGCGATCAGGAAGAGTCCGGCCGGCCCGTACCACAGCATATACGTGATCCCCTTCATCGGCGGATTCAGCAGGACGTAGTCGCCGTATCGGGCGACGACATATTCGACCACCTGGTTGTCGCTGTCTCCGGCGGTCAATCGCTGGCGGACGATGACGCGCAGATCGCGGGCGAGATCGGCATTCGAATCGTCGATCGACTGATTCTGGCACACCAGGCAGCGCAGATCCGCGCTGATATCCCGGGCGCGGGCTTCGAGCACCGGATCGGGCAGCATCTCGTCGGGCTGGACGGCGCCGGCATTTGTCGCGAAACTGCCGACGAGAATGATGGCGGCGATCAACGTGGCGCGGGCGGTCGCATTCATGGGCGTATCTTCCGGTTCGAGGGCATGCCGGCAAGATAGGAGGGTCGGCGCTCCGCTTCAACCGCCTTGCGGGCGCGAGTTGATTTGCATCAAGGCCGGAAGGTCCCGGACGGAATTATGGTGTCGCATGCTTATGAAAACCAGACAGATGGACCGCGGCCTGCTCGAACGCTACGACCAGCGGGTCCCGCGTTATACCAGCTATCCGACGGCGCCGCATTTTCATCCCGGTATCGGCGCCGATACCTATTTGAAGTGGCTGGGCAATCTCGGGGCCCACACGCCCTTGTCCCTGTATTTCCATGTCCCCTTCTGCAAGGAGATGTGCTGGTATTGCGGCTGCCATACCAAGGTCGTCCGGCGCTACCAGCCGGTCAGTGACTATGCCGCGATCCTTGCCGACGAAATCGCGCTGATCGCCGCGGCGATCCCCGGCCGCCCGCCGGTGACGCATATGCATTGGGGCGGCGGGACACCGACGATCCTGTCGGCCGCCGACAGCACGCATCTGATGGAACGCATCGGCGCCCTGTTCTCGGTGACCCCGGATGCCGAGATCGCCGTCGAGATGGATCCCCGCACGGTGACCCGGGAACACGTCACGGCGCTGGCGCGGGTTGGCGTCAACCGGGCCAGTCTGGGCGTGCAG
>JAHELM010000033.1 GCA_024644185.1 Rhodospirillales bacterium
TTTTCCTCACAGTGCTCGCCTGCATCGAAGCGGGCCTTGCGTTGATGCGCGAGATGCTGATCCAGGACGAGCAGGCAACGAACGCCTTCCTGCGTGGCGAAGTGGCCACCGCGGCGGCGGGGAATGCCCTGTTCGGCAACATCACCACGGCGACGCAGATGGGCCTGGGCTTCTTCCTGCCCTTCATTCTGGCGGTGGTCGCCATTCCGCTGGAAACATTCTTCCACACCGCGCGCAGCGTGCTGGGCACCACCACGGCGGCCGGTATGCGCGGAACGGCGGCGATACTGCGGGTCATCGGTACCATGATCCGCTATCTGGGCCTGATGCTGCTGCAGGTTTACGACATGCTATGCATCCCCTATCACATCGAGGGCGTCATTCGTCGGTTCCGCCAGAGCGGTAACGAGACGGCGCAGCGGGGGCCCCGCCGCGAGCCCCGCGCCATGGGCAAGGAGGCCGCGTGATGATCAAGCGCTTCCTCGCCATCGCCACTCTGGCCGGCCTGCTGTTCGGTGCGGCAAGCTGCGATTCCACGTCGAACACCCAGGGCGTCTACATGCTGCTCGACACCTCGGGCACCTATAACAACGAGCTGGCCAAGGCGCAGCAGATCATTCTGGCCATCCTGACGCGGCTCGAACCTGGCGATTCCTTCGCCGTAGCCCGGATCGACACCGGCAGCTTCAGCGAAAAGGACATCGTTGCCAGCATGACGCTGGACGACCGGCCCAGCGTCGCCAGCCAGCAGAAGCGCGAGTTCCAGGCGCAGATCGCCGCCTTCGTGAAGTCGTCGAAGGCGTCGCAGTACACCGACGTCACCGGCGGCATCATGCAGGCCTCGGAATTCCTCAAGGAGAAGGGCGCCGGCCATCAGACCATCGTGATCTATTCCGACCTGAAGGAAGAGCTGGAAAAGGGCTTCAAGCGCCAGAATCTGGAATTCGATATCGACGGCTTCAACGTCGTCGCGCTCAACGTCACCAAGCTGCGCAGCGACAATGTCGATCCCCAGGAATACCTGGACCGCCTGGAATACTGGCGCAAGCGGGTCGCCAAGGGTGGCGGCGAATTCCGGGTCATCAACAACCTCGACAATCTCGAGGAATTGCTGCCCTGATATCCGTCAGGTAACGGCCGATCCCATGGCCCGCCCCCGCAAAGCCGGGGCGGGCCATGTTTTTTCGCCTTATACCGCGGGCTGGCGACCAGGCCGCGCCAATTCGGTGATACCGCGCGCATCCAGGCGGTGGGCCAGCGCAACCACGCCCTCGGCACGGGCCAGGGCAACCTCATCGGGCGTCAGCATGACCACGCCGATGAAATCGATCACTTTGCCGTTGCCCGCATCCAGGCACCAGAAGGCGTCGGCGGTGGTCACCGGCGGCGCCAGCAGAACGCCGGCGAATCCGGCCTTGCGCGCCGGGCCGAGAGGCAGCGCCGGGTCGTCGGTGATTACGCCGAAATCGTATGTGAGGCCATGCTCGTGCGGCAAACGGCCCAGCGCCCGCAGCAGGCCCAGCGGCCAGAAGGCGCTCTCGTCGTCCAGTTCCTCTTCCGAAAACGGCCAGTCGGTGGGCAGGCTGAGCGTCAGTTCGGCGAAGTGCACGCTGCCGCCGGCCGGCATCGGCCGATCGCTCATGCCCGAAGTCACCAGGGTATGGCATTGCCTTGCCGGGGTCGGCGGCACATGGTGGATGTCGATCGCCAGCCCGTCCTCGTCGAATTCCTGGAACACGCTGTCAACCGGCCCGACATGCGCCCGCACATGCTCCAGAATCGCCACGGCGGCAATCCCGTCGCCAGTTTCCGTTTCATCCTGCACGATTCGTCATACCTCCTGCCACGACAACGCCGACGATAGGCGGGTGCTTCCCGACGGGAAAACAAAATCGGCGCGAATGTCGCAAACCGCAATCAATCCGGCAAGCCGGCCAGCCAGTCATCGATCCGGCCGGCGACCGTTTCCCAGCCATCCTCCAGCATCAATGCGTGGCCCAATCCCGGCAGGATTTCGGCGCTTTTCCCGAGTTGACGCGCCGCCGAGCGGATAAAGGCCGGCGGGATGACGCGATCGCCGTCACCGCCGAGAACCAGGATATCGACGCCCTCGATGCGGCGGGTGTCGATCAGCCCGGGTCCGCACATCTCCAGCCATGCGCGATGCGATTCCTCGTCCATGCGGGCCATATACCGGCCGAATCCGCCGCCCGGATCATGGCCGAACACCGCCTCGAACAACACTGCCGGATTCCGCGCCATGCGGCCGAATTCGTGCGCCATGCCGAGATCCCAGAACAGCGCCGGATTGCCCGCGGCCACCGCCATGCCGGGTCCCGCCAGCCCGGTCGCCGGCACCGGCGCCAGCAGCACCGCGGCCACCGCCGGGTATCGTTCCAGATAGCGCTGGGCGACGAAGCCACCCATGGAATGACCGATCAACACCGGCTGGCACCCGAACCCGTCGACGACCGAGGCCACATCCGCGACATAGTCGTCGATGCCGCTGGCATGCAGCATGGCACGCCCCTCGCTGCCGCCATGGCCGCGCAGGCTGACCGCGTGACAATCCCAGCCGCGCGCGGCGAACCAGTCGAGGAAGTTTTCCTCCCAGCACCAGGCGCCGACGAACCCGCCATGCACGAACAACAGCGGCGGCCGTCCCTTTGCGTCGCCGCCGGCGGGCGATCTGCGCAACACCTCGAGCCGGGGCGGCGGCGCGCCGGCAAAACTCACGACAGCGATTCCAGCTCGTCGATCATCCGGGCGATTACCGACAATCCGCGACCCCAGAACTCCGGGTCGCCCGCGTCCAGGCCAAAGGGCGCCAGCAGTTCCTTGTGGCGCAGGGTACCGCCGGCCCGCAGCATTTCCAGATAGCGCTCGGCAAAACCCTGGTCGGCCTGCTCATAGGCTGCGTATAGCGAATTTACCAGGCAGTCGCCGAAGGCATAGGCGTAGACGTAGAACGGCGAATGCACGAAGTGCGGGATGTAGCTCCAGAACACGGTGTACCGGTCGTCGAACCGCAGCGCCGGTCCCAGGCTTTCGGTCTGCACCGCCATCCAGATTTCGCCGATCCTCTCGGGCAGCAACTCGCCCTGGCGCCGTTCGGTATGCAGGCGCTTTTCGAATTCGTAAAACGCAGTTTGCCGGACCACGGTGTTCAGCATGTCCTCGACCTTCGAGGCCAGCATGGAACGCCGCGTCGTCCGGTCGGCGGTCTTCTTCAACATCGACTGGAAGGTCAGCATTTCGCCGAACACCGAGGCCGTCTCGGCCAGCGTCAGCGGCGTATCGGCCATCAGATGCCCCTGCGCGCCGGCCAGAACCTGGTGCACGCCGTGGCCCAGTTCGTGCGCCAGCGTCATCACATCGCGCACCTTGCCCTGATAGTTCAGCAACAGATACGGATGCGCGGACGGCACCGTCGGATGGGCGAAGGCGCCAGCCGATTTTCCTGGCCGCGCCGGGGCGTCGATCCAGGGGCGATCGAAGAATCCGCGGCCGATATCGGCCAGCGCCGGCGAAAACGCGGCATAGGCATCCAGGACCGTCTTGCGCGCCTCGGTCCAGGGTACGACCCGGTCATCGGCATCGGGCAAGGGCGCGTTGCGGTCCCACCAATCCAGCCGGTCGCCGCCGAACCACCGCGCCTTCAGCGCGTAATAGCGGTGCGACAGCACCGGATGCGCCTTGCCCACCGCGGCGGTCAGCGCGTCGACCACCTCGTCCTCGACGAAATTCGACAGGTTGCGCGCGGAATCGGGACGCGGAAAGTGGCGCCAGCCATCCTCGATCTCCTTGTCCTTGGCCAGCGTATTCGTGATCAGGGACAGCGTACGCGTATTGGCGGCCAGAACCTTCGCGATACTGTCCGCCGCGTCGCGCCGGACGGAACCGTCCTTGTCCGACATCAGATCGAAGATCTCGGCTTCGGTCAGGTCCTTCCCGCGATACGCAAAGCGCAGGCCCGCCATGGTCTCGTCGAACAGCCGGATCCAGGCGGCGCGGCCGACAACCTGCTTTTCATGCAGAACCCGCTCGATCTCGTCGTCGAGCAGGTGCGGCCGCATCGCGCGCACGTCGCGCAGCCAGGGCGCATAGCGGGCCAGCGCCGGCGTGGCCAGATGGCCTTGCAGCGCAGCCTCGTCAAGCCGGTTGAGTTCGAGGGTAAAGAACAGCAGCGCGGTCGAGATGTCGCTCAGCCGCTCGACCATCCCCTGATAGAACCGGCCGGTCCTCGGGTCGGACTGATCGCCGGCATAGACAAGCTGCGCGTAGCTTCCCGCGCGTCCGAGAACTTCCTCGATCCGCTCGTATTCGGCGATCGCGGCAGCCAGCGCAGCCCCATCGAGACCGGCCAGTTTGCCCTTGTAGCGTCCCTCGAACGCCGCCGCATCGGCGGCCGACCGGTCGAGGTCGGCGGATAGCGCGCTGGAATCGGGGGCGGGATAGAGATCGGACAGATCCCATTCCGGCAACGCGCCTAGCGCGGCAGCGTCGGTCATGCATATACTCCTGATCTGTGGCCATGCCCGATATATGCCGACCGGGCCCGCCGCACAAGAACGGGGGCGCCGAATGCCCCCTCCGAACGGGAGCAAACGCCATGGATTACGGCGCAATACGCAATCTGCCTACGATGTTCTTTGAGCAGGCCGCGCGCTTTCCCGACCGGCCGTTCCTTTCCGCCAAGCGGGATGGCGAGTGGCAAAGCCTGACCTGGGCGGAGACCGCGGAACGGGTCAGCGCCCTGTCGCGCGGTTTGCGCGCGCTGGGCATCGGGCCGGGCGACCGCGTGGCACTGGTCTCGGAAAACCGGCCGGAATGGCTGATCGCGGATGTTGCCATCATGGCGGCGGGCGCGCTGACGGTACCGGCCTATACGACGAATTCCGAGGAAGACCATCTCTTTGTGCTTTGCGACAGCGCCGCCAAGGGCATCGTCGTCTCGACGGCGGCGCTGGCGAAACGTGCGCTCCGGGCGGCGCAGAAATGCCCGCAGACCGAATTCGCCATCTGCATGGAACAGCCCGACGACATGCCCGGTCAGGGCCTGCACACGCTGCTCTGGGACGAAACGCTGGACAAGGGCCGCAAGGCGCCCGACGACGTACGCGAACGGGCCGCCAAACCGGCGCGCGGCGATACCTGCTGCCTGATCTACACCTCGGGCACCACCGGACGGCCCAAGGGCGTCATGCTGAGCCACGGCGCGATCGTCTGCAATTGCATGGGTGCGCAGGAAGTGATTGCCCGCCTGCCCGGCTATCGGGAACCGGGCGAGGTCTTCCTCAGCTTTCTGCCGCTGAGCCATGCCTACGAGCACACAGCGGGGCAGTTTTTCCCGATGTCGATCGGAGCCGAAATCCGCTACGCCGAATCGCTGGATCGCCTGGTCGCCAATATCGGCGAGGTGCGGCCGACCATCATGACCGCGGTACCCAGGCTCTACGAATCGATTTACGGGCGCATCCTGCGCGGCCTGACCGACGCGCCGCCGCTGCGCCGGAAGCTGTTTCACAAGGCGGTCGAACTTGGCCGCAAGCGGTACGAAGACCCGGCGAGCCTGACCTTGGGCGAACGCGCGCTCGACCGCATCCTCGATCTGCTGGTTCGCTCGAAGATCTCCACGCGCTTCGGCGGGCGGTTGAAGGCCTTCGTCTCCGGCGGGGCAGCCCTGAACTATGACATCGGCCTGTTCTTCGTGGCGCTGGGCGTGCGTCTTTTGCAGGGCTACGGCCAGACCGAGGCCGCGCCGGTGATCTGCGTGAACCGGCACGACCTCGTCAAGATCGACACCGTCGGCCCGCCGATGAAGGGTGTGGAGGTCCGGCTGGCCGAGGACGGCGAAATCCTGGTGCGCGGCGAACTGCTCATGAACGGCTACTGGAACCGGCCGGAAGACACCGCCCAGACGATCCGCGACGGCTGGCTGCACACCGGCGACATCGGCGAATTCGACGCCGACAACTATCTGCGCATCACCGATCGCAAGAAGGACATCATCGTCAATTCCGGCGGCGACAACATCTCGCCCCAGCGAATCGAGGGGATGCTCACAACCGAGGCCGAAATCGCCCAGGCGATGGTGCATGGCGACAAGCGGCCGCATCTGGTGGGGCTGATCGTGCCCGATGCCGATTTCGCCCGGACCTGGGCCACGGGGCGTGACCGATCGGCCGATCTGGCATCCCTGCTCAAGGACCCCGATTTCGTGAGAGTCATCGGCGCCGCTGTCGATCGCGTGAACGCCCGGGTTTCGGGTGTGGAACGCGTTCGCCGCTTCGTGTTATCGTCCGAGCCATTCACCATCGACAACGGCATGATGACGCCCAGCATGAAGATCCGCAGGCACATCATCCGTGAAAAACACGGCGCGTCGCTCGACGCGCTTTACAAGAACTGAAGGGTGCGCCGCGACCGTCGCGTCGGCACGCTGCCTGAGAAGAGTAACGAGACTGCCCATGATGCCTCGTCGGCACAAGATATCCCTGCTCGGCCTCCTGCTGGCCGCCGGCCTGGGCGCATGCCAGGGAAAGACCCTGGTGGTTCTTGAAGACCCCAGGACCTTGATCGAAGACCGCAGCCTGGATGCCGCGCAAGAGGATTCGCGTATCCGCCTGGATATCAATTCGCTTTATATCGAGCAGGGAACCGGGCAACTGAAGAACGTCAAGGCCGAGGTTTACGAGGGCGCGGTTTTGCTGATCGGAACAGTCGGAAATCCGGCCGACCGGGACATCGCGGGGTCTCTCGCGGGCGCGGTCAGGGGGGCGTCGCCGGTATACAACGAAATCCAGGTGGCGCCCGGCGGCAGCCTGGCCGACGAAGCCGCCGATCTGACGATCGAAAACAAGGTCAAGCAGGCACTCCGTGCCGAAAACGAAATCCATTCGGTCAATCTGCGCTGGCACAGCGTGAACGGGATTGTCTATTTGTTTGGCCGGGCGCTCGGCGAGGCGGAGCGGGATCGGGCCCTGGCGGTTATCCGCAAGATCGAAGGCGTGAAGGATACCGTCGACCACGTCAAAGTCGTCCCGCTGACCAATTGACCGCGCAAACTGCATGGACATTGCGTAACCGCACAAGCCCATAAACAGGCAATTTTCGCGATTCCAGACCGCCATCAGCGGGCGCTTTGTTGCTAAATTCGCATAGGCTCATCGTGCGAATTGAAATCGTTCGCCAAGCGATTACCCTCTCGCAACGGGTATGGACGTTCCGTCATCGGGTTTCGGAGGGCAGACTGCCATGCAGCTAGCGGCGGTTACACTGGACGACAAGTACACGCTCGACTCGGGTCGCTTGTACCTGACCGGGACGCAGGCCCTGGTTCGCCTGCCGATGTTGCAGCACCAGCGCGATATCAAGGCCGGGTTGAACACCGCCGGCTTCATTTCCGGCTATCGCGGCTCGCCGCTTGGCGGGCTGGATACGGCGCTGTGGCAGGCCCGTCCCTTCCTCGACAGGGACGCGATCCGGTTCATGCCCGCGGTCAACGAGGATCTGGCGGCAACCGCCATCTGGGGCACGCAACAGGTGGGCTTGTTCCCGGGCGCGACGCGGGACGGCGTCTTCGCCATGTGGTACGGCAAGGGACCGGGCGTCGACCGGTCCGGCGACGCCCTGAAACATGCCAACAATGCCGGCACGTCGGCCCTTGGCGGGGTGCTGGCGCTGGCCGGCGACGATCACACCTGCCGGTCGTCCACCCTGCCGCACCAGTCCGATTACGCGTTCATGGATGCCAGCATCCCGGTGCTGAACCCGGCCGGCGTTCAGGACGTGCTCGATCTGGGGCTGCACGGCTTCGCCATGTCGCGCTATGCCGGCCTGTGGGTCGGCTTCAAGACGGTCGCCGAAACCGTCGAGACCTCGGCCGCCATCGACATCGATCCCGACGGCCCGCGCATTCTGCTGCCCGAAGATTTCGCCATGCCCGAGGGCGGGCTGAACATTCGCTGGCCCGACAGCCCGAACCAGCAGGAAGACCGGCTGCATCGTTTCAAGCTCTATGCCGCGCTGGCCTATGCGCGCGCAAACCGGCTGGACCGCGTGGCGATCGCCAGCCCGCGCCCGCGTTTCGGCATCGTCACCACCGGCAAATCCTACCTCGATGTCCGGCAGGCGCTGGAAGATCTGGGCATCGACGAGGTCCTTGCCGCCGAAATCGGCCTTACCGTCTACAAGGTGGCGCTGGCCTGGCCGCTGGAACCCACCGGTATCCGACGCTTTGCCGAGGGGCTGGACGAGATCCTGGTGGTCGAGGAAAAGCGGGCGCTGATCGAGAACCAGTTGAAGGAACAGTTCTACAACTGGGACGCCGCGAAGCGACCGCGCATCGTCGGCAAGTTCGACGAAGCGCGCGAATGGATTCTGCCCTCGGCCGGGGCGCTGACGCCGGCGCGTATCGCCCGCGTGATCGCCCGCCGCCTGAAACCGTTCCACGCCAGCGCCCGTATCGAACAGCGTCTGGCCTTCCTGGACGCCAAGGAAAAGGCTCTGGAGACCGTGCTGCCGGCGCCGCAACGCGTGCCCTATTTCTGTTCCGGCTGCCCGCACAATACCTCGACGAAAATTCCGGAAGGCAGCCGGGCGCTGGCCGGAATCGGCTGCCATTACATGGTGCAATGGATGGATCGCCGCACCGACACCTACACCCAGATGGGCGGAGAGGGTGCGACCTGGGTCGGCCAGGCGCCGTTCACCGCGGAAAACCACGTCTTCGTCAATATCGGCGACGGCACCTATTACCATTCAGGCATCATGGCGATCCGCCAGGCGGTCGCCTCCGGCGTCAACGTCACCTACAAGATCCTGTTCAACGACGCCGTGGCGATGACCGGAGGCCAGCCGGTCGACGGGCCGATGACGGTGCCGCAGATCACCATGCAATTGCACGGCGAGGCCGTGGGGGCGATCGCCGTCGTCTCCGACGAGCCGGAGAAATATCCGGTCGCCGCCGGCTGGGCGCCGGGCGTGAAGATCCACCATCGTGACGAACTGGATCTGGTGCAGCGCCGGATGCGCGAGATTCCCGGCACCACGGCCATCGTCTACGACCAGACCTGCGCCACGGAGAAGCGGCGTCGGCGCAAGCGGGGCCGAATGCCGGACCCGGCCCGCCGCGCCTTCATCAACGAGGCCGTGTGCGAGGGTTGCGGCGACTGCTCGACCGCTTCCAACTGCCTGTCCGTCGTTCCGGTCGAAACCGAATTCGGCCGCAAGCGGGCCATCGATCAGTCGTCCTGCAACAAGGACTTTTCGTGCCTCAAGGGCTTCTGCCCCAGCTTCGTGACAGTCGAGGGTGGTGGATTGCGCAAGCCGGCGGCACTGGGCGGCGACGGTCCCTTCGCCTTCGCCCTGCCCGATCCGGCGTTGCCGGAGATAGATCGCCCGTACAGCATCCTCGTCACCGGGATCGGCGGTACCGGCGTCGTGACCATCGCCCAGCTTCTCGGCATGGCGGCACATCTGGAAGGCAAGGGGATCGGCGTCCTGGACATCGCCGGCCTGGCGCAGAAATACGGCGCTGTCACCAGCCATATCCGCATCGCCCGGCGGCCCGGGGACATTCATGCCGTACAGATCGCCGCCGGCGGCGCGGCCTTGATCATCGGCTGCGATCTGGTCGTCACCGCCGGGGCCGACGCACTGGCCAGGATTCAGGGTGGCGTGACCCAGGCGGTGATCAACACGCACGAGACCGTCACCGGCGAATTCACGCGCAATCGCGATTTCCGGCTGCCCGCCGATGTATTGCGCCACGCCATCGACGAGGCGACAGGGACGGACCGTGCCAGCTTCGTCGAGGCGACGCGTCTGGCCACGGCCCTGACCGGCGATGCCATCGGCGCCAATTTGTTCCTGGTCGGCTATGCCTGGCAGAAAGGGTTGATCCCGCTGTCCGAAGCGGCGCTGATGCGAGCGATCGATCTGAACGGCACGGCCGTGGCGGCCAACAAGGTCGCCTTCCTGTGGGGCCGGCGCACCGCGCATGCCCCCGCGGCCGTGGAAGAACTTGCCGCTGGCGCCGGTTCGCGCCCGGCGCCTGACATCGCGGCAACGCTGGACGAGACGATTGCCCGGCGCGTCGATTTCCTGGCCGCGTATCAGGATGACGCCTATGCCCGCCGATACGCCGATCTGGTGCAGCGGGTTCGCGCCGCGGAGGCCGCGCGGGTTCCGGGCCGTGAGACCCTGAGCGACACCGTCGCCCGCAATTACTTCAAGCTGCTGGCGATAAAGGACGAATACGAGGTCGCGCGACTGTATTCGACGGATGCCTTCCGGGCATCCCTCGCGCGCCGGTTTGACGGCGATTATCGGGTCCGCGTCCATCTGGCACCGCCGCTGCTGGCCCGCCGCGATCCGCTGACCGGGCAGATGAAGAAATCCAGCTATGGCCCGTGGATATTCGGCGTCTTGCGCATGCTCGCCGGGCTGAAGCGGTTGCGTGGCACGGTCTTCGACGTTTTTGGCTACACCGCCGAACGCAAGGCGGAACGCCGGCTGATCGCCGAGTACGAAGCGATCGTCGGCGAGTTGCTGGACGGGCTGGACGAAGAGAACCACGGCCTGGCCGTGTCGATCGCGGCAATTCCCGACGAAATTCGCGGCTTCGGCCATGTAAAGGACAGGGCCATCGTCGAGGCAAAGGCGCGCGAGGCAGTGTTGCTGACGGCGTGGCGCAGTCCGACCGCCCGTGCCGGCGCCGCCGAGTAGCTGGCCCTGCTTACCCGCCGTTGCGGGCCGGCAGCAGAAAGATGGCCGGCAGGGCCAGGCAGGCCATCGTTGCGCCGATGCCGAAGGCCCAGGCCGGCCCCATCGCATCCCAGAGCCAGCCGGCACCCAGGCTCGCCAGCAGCAGGCTGATGCCGGTCACGAAGTTGAACAGGCCGAAGGCGGTGCCGCGCGCCTCGGGCGGCGCGGTATCGGCGACCAGAGCCGCCAGCAGGCCCTGTGTCATCCCCATATGCACGCCCCACAGCACCGCTCCGGCAAAGACCGCCAGGATGGAGTTGGCGCTCGCCAGCGCAAGATCGGCCAGGGCAAGAAACAGATACCCGCCAGCCAGCAGCCCGCGACGCCCGAGCCGGTCGGACAGCACCCCGACCGGATAGGCGGTCAGCGTATAGGCAAGATTCATCGCCACCAGAACCAGCGGCACCATGCCGATGGCCATGCCGAGATCGCTGCCGCGCAACAGCAGGAAGGCTTCGCTGAACCGTGGCAGCATCAGCCCGGCCGACACCGCGACCAGCAGCCAGAACGGCGCGCCAAGGGCCCGTATCTCGTGCAGGCGGGGCAGCGCGCGCCGCTTGCCGTCGGGACGCGCGATGCCCGGTTCCTTCACCGCGACCATCAGCAGCAGGGCCGCGGCGAACGCAGGAATGACGGCAACCCAGAACACGGCGCGTATCGAGCCGTCGAACAGCGTCAACAGCAGCACGGCCAGCAGCGGCCCGGTCAGCGCGCCGACGGTATCCAGCGCCTGCCGCAGCCCATAGGCCGCGCCGCGAATTTCCGGCGGCGCCAGGTCGCCGACCAGGGCATCGCGCGGGGCGCCCCGTATGCCCTTGCCGATCCGGTCCATGAAGCGGGCGAAGAAGACCCATCCGGCGGTGGCGGCCAGCGGAAAGATCGGCTTGGTCAGCGCCGCCAGACCGTAGCCGGCGGCAGCCAGCCATTTGCGCTTGCCGATGCGGTCGCTCAGCGCGCCGGAGAATATCTTGGTGATCGCCGCCGTCGCCTCGGCCACGCCCTCGATCAGGCCGACCGTCATGGCGCCGACGCCAAGCTGCGTCATCAGGAACAGCGGCAGCAGGCTGTGGATCATCTCGGAACTGATGTCCATCAGCAAGCTGACGAAGCCGAGCGCCCAAATCCCGGCGGGAATACGCGGGCG